>DAOVOW010000050.1 GCA_030629485.1 bacterium | reverse complement strand
GGAGGTTGTGGTGTTTGTGGGGGGGGGGCGGAGAAAGGAATCGGCTTCGCCTTCACGTTCAGCACTCGCTGGACCTCTTCCAGGGCTGCGATTAGCCGAAGCTGGGATTCAGCCAGAGCTCTCAACTCCATGGCGCCACCGTTAGTCAGGTAGCTGATTTGGTAAGTCTCGCCTTCCAGTGTTCTTGACTTTCGCATACGCCCTCCTTTGGGTTTGTGCGTCACCAGGTCCGCTGCACACCTTCAGTGCAGGCGGGTGGGCCACCCGGCCAAACTAAGGTTCTGATTCATCGCTCTTCAACCAACGTTTTTCCACACCCCAAAAGCGACCACGTTCTCTCATTCCGGGGTTTACCAAAGTTTTGTATTCATTCAGAACTTCGGGCATCTCCATCTGATCCAGAGAGTCAAATAACTTGTCGGACTTGTTTAATGCTACTTTCATTGTGTTTTCGCCAGGCACTAATGACGTTATCGTAAGGTATTCGTTTCCGTCAGTATCATAGTAAGAGAGATAGAGAGTGAGGGTAGTGGTCGAGCTTCGATGTCCGAGAGGAGAACTTCCATACTGAAATTCCAGTTCTTCGCCAGGAAGTATAAAATCTCGTATTAACATTGAATCTAGTTCAGGTTCAACGGGCACGTAGGCGCTACGTATGCTGGCAGCATAGAGTCTGGGAAGAACACCGATGGGGTAAAATCGATGTATCAAGTGTTGACAATATCCATGTCCCGATTCTTTGAGAATGACGTTTAAATCCAGTGCAGATCCATCCCCCACGTTCTTCACTCTTATGACCATTGCTTCTGCATAAATGTTGTACCATCTGGTCGCTGCCAATCGCAGTACTGGCCGCACTTCGTAACGCCTAATCTCCTTAGCGAATTCAGTTGTGTTCTGGCTAGTGTTCATGACAACTTCGATTGCTTGCCGAGCGATTTTGTTTGATTGACACATTAACACGGTAGTAATAAACACAAGGACAACGGTGGTAATTGCTTGTATCACTGGTGAAAAGGTGGTCCAACCAGAAACCCTCCTCGAATCAACTCCTGGAGAAGGATTAGTTTCTCCGTTCGAGTTCTGTTTTTCGTCTGGTTTTCTTCTGCCCCTGCCCATAATCCTACACTATCCTAAAATAATCTACCAGGGTACAGCGGCGGGGGCGGGTGAAGGTGGAGGCTTTGGTGATGCCTTCGCCGGTCGTGCCGGCTATCGACATCGATGTGAAGCCCACAGCCATTTAACACTCCTTCCCTTTTGCCCTTATTATGCCTCGCGGACATCGTACGAAACGCAATATCCCACTTCAATACTGGACTGTCAAGGAGAAGATTGCCCCCTTTTCCGCTAGATTATCCGAAAATAGTCAACCAGTGTACACCGCCTCGGGCGGGTGAAGGTGGCCCACCCAACGGGTAGGTTTATATGGGTGCAAGCACGTCCATTTGCAATTGAATGTCACCTTTGCGTTCACACTGAAGAACCCACCAGCCGCTTTGCTCTTGGTGGGGTACCAGTGTGCAAGCACGTCCATTTGCAATTGAATGTCACCTTTGCGTTCACACTGAAGAACCCACCAGCCGCTTTGCTCTTGGTGGGGTACCAGTGGTGGGGTACCGGGTTTCGAGGCGATAGAAGTAAACGCCGCAGGTGAGGTCGATGCAGGGCTGGCGCACACGGACGTGCGCCAACCACAACAATATGTTGCGTTTACGGCCGTGTGCTAATGCGTCTCTTGATACTCCCTCAGCACACCGATAACATAGTCGATATCAGATTCAGTATGGTCAGCGCAGACCTGGAATCTTATCTCCTCGTCTCCCTTGGGAACCACGGGGAAATTCAAGCCGGTAGCCAACACGCCGTTTGCCGTCAGGTGCTTCACGATCTCGTTTGTCTTTTGCGTGTCACGCACCATCAGCGGCACCACGGGATGGGGACCTTCGATGGTCTCATAGCCGGCCGCCTTGATTCCATCCTCGAACCTCCTGGTCATCCTGCCGAGATGTTCCAGTATCTTAAGACCTTCCGGGCTGTCAAGGATTTCCACTGCTTTCATGGCGGCCGATGCTTCCGAGACGGTTATGGGATTCGAGTAGATATACATGGGGGCCGTTTCACGCAGGTACTCGATTATGGTCGATGAGCCCGTCACAAAACCGCCGTTAATGCCGAACGCCTTACCTAAGGTACCGATAAGAACGTCAACCTTCGTATTCAGATACTCTTCAGTGCCTCTTCCCGTCTTCCCAAGAGCGCCAATGCCGTGGGAATCATCGACAACAGATATGACGCCTTCTTCAAACTGGGCGTCGTATTTCTTGCAGATCTCAACCAACTCGTCCAGGGGGGCATTATCGCCTCTCATACTGAAAATGCCGTCCGTGACAACCAGGGCTCTTTTCCCTTTGCCGACGCTCTCTTTCAGCTTGGCCTCACAATCCGCCATGTCATTGTGCTTGTATATTGCCTTGGCCGCCGGCCGGGAAAGCCTCATCGACTGGATGATGCAGTTGTGGTTCAGTTCATCACTGACAAAGACCGTTTCACTTGTCGTCAACGGCACGACGACACCCATGCTTGTTACATAGGCTGAGCTGAAGAGCATGGCTGCTTCCCGGTCGAGGAATGTCGCCAGTTTCTTCTCCAACGCAATATGTGCTGCGTAGGTACCGCTTATGAACCGAACCGATCCCGGTCCGGCGCCGAATTTCTTTGCGGCGTCCTCCTCTGCTTCTATGACATCTTTGCGAAGGGACATCCCAAGATAGGAGTTCGCGTTCATCTTGATGAATCCCTTGTCCCCCTCACCCTCGACGTAGTAGCGAGGGCCTCTCTTACCTTCCGCCGGCTTCACGGCGGTAATGATCATCTCTTCGCCTTTGGCGGTGCCCTTTGCTTTGAGTTCACCCAAGGCCTGCTTCAGAGCGCTATTCAAGTTTTTTACCGGCATTGCTGCTCCTGGAAACTAATGTGTTGGAGTACCTGGTGCGAATTGTCGCGGTTCATCTATTTCTGCACGAGTTTTTTCGAGAGCACCTCGATCATGTCTTTTGTCATCACGGGGAGGGTGTATTCGGGTTCCCACCCCCATTCTTCTCTGGCTGCGGAATCGTCCATGTTGTTGGGCCAGCTATCCGCGATTCCCTGCTTTACGGGGTCGACGTCATAGTCCATCGTGAAATCCGGTATCATCTTTCGTATTTCAGCGGCGATAATCTCCGGGTCAAAACTCATGGCGGTTACATTGAACGCATTTCTGTGCTTCAACCTGGCCGGGTCTGCTTCCATCAGGTCAATGGCGGCCTTGATGGCGTCCGGCATATACATCATATCCAGGAAGGTTCCGGCGCCAAGATTGCATGTGTATTTCTTGTTCTTGATGGCCTCATAGAATATCTCTACCGCGTAGTCGGTGGTACCTCCCCCCGGTAACGTTTCATTGGAAATGATTCCGGGGTAGCGAACGCCGCGAGTGTCGACACTGAACCGTTTATAATAGTAATCACAGAGCAGCTCCCCGGCAACCTTGGTCACACCGTACATTGTATTGGGGCGTTGAATCGTATCCTGGGGCGTGTTATCCAAAGGAGTAGACGGACCAAAGGCGCCAATCGAGCTTGGAACGAAAACAGCACATTTGTGTTCCCGAGCCACTTCCAGGACATTGTAGAGTCCGTTGATATTGACATCCCAGGCAAGCTGCGGATTGGCCTCAGCTACCGCCGAAAGTATCGCGGCAAGATGAAGGATAGTGTCAATTTCGTGCTTCCGAACGACATCGTTCACGACATCGATGTCAGTGCAGTCAACGACTTCAAACGGCCCTGAATTCAGCAGTTTCTCACTTGGCTTGGTTTTCCGTCCTCCGGCGACAACATTGTCATTGCCGTACCTTTTGCGCAGTTCCATTGTCAGTTCCGACCCGATCTGTCCTACCGATCCCGTCACCAGAATGTTTTTCATCTCATATCACCTCAATTGTTACAATAACATGTATCCGATTCCAAGTGCCGTTTTCCGATCGCACGAAGCACCTCAAAGCGCGATTGGTAATTCTAAGCAACAAGCCGGCGATTGTCAAACGAAAAGCGGGCGACTCCGCCTCTGGGCTATGCGTGGACGGCCCTTCGCTGCGACAACGACGATACCGACCCGGCTCAGTTGAGAATGTTTCGTCGTTTCAGCGCCATCAACAGAGGTACGCCGATCAGGTAGCAGGCGATCAACTGACCCACGCCGACCATCTGCACCGAAAACCAGTAACTGAACCCCAGCAATGGCGCCAGGTAAAGTGAGACACCGAAGGCGTTCAGAAGTACCGGCGGCAAGGGGGCGATAAGTAAACTGGGACTGCCGCCCGTCAGTCGCATCCGGGTGAGCATCATCGTAACCACCGGGGTGGCGAGCAGGACAATACCCCCGCAGAGGAAAACGTGCGTATCGGTAGTTGTTCTCAGCAGGAAAGTAGCCACCAGCGCACCGACTACGGCCAGGATACGGGACAGCCGTTCGAATAAACGCTGTCGGGGGCACTCAAAGAGCGCTCGTTCGGCGAGGACGGCCAGGACCAAAGCGGCCAGTGATACCGCCAGGCCGAGCCACCGGGTTGGGTTCATAACGAATCCGCACAGCAAGTAGACGGCGCCGGACCACATGAGGACAATCGGTACGGTCGACAGAATCATGGACCAACCTCGACCCGATATGTGATAAGCGCCGCGGGTAAGGAAAGCCGCGGCCAACGTGATCAGGGGTCCGAAGACGATGTCCAGCCAGCCCATCCCCCCGATAATATTGGCCAGCAAGCATCCAATGTACAGACCGGGAATGGCCGCACGGGTCAGAAACGGCAGCACTGTCAGCGCCTCGGCGATGCGGACCTGGTAGACGCCGAACGATATCGGCATGAAGACCAAACTCAACACCGTGTACAGCGAAGCGATCAGTCCGGCCGAGGCCAGTTCTCTGACAGTGAAACGTTTCATGGACAGAATTAAGCCCTACTGCCGTTTTGGGGTCAACGTTTTTCTTGGGGGATTAATCCCTGTTTGGGTCAAGGGATTGAAGTCGATTACGGGCCATAGGTGCTTTTCAGGTAGGCTCCGATCACCGCGAGATCCTCACGCAGGTCGGGCGGTTCAAGTACCTCAGCTTCGCAGCCGAAGCCGAGAATCCAGCGCTCGATCTCCTCAAGTCCTCGACAGACGACCGTGTATAGCACGGTGCCATCATCGGTCATTTCGACCAGTTCGTCGGCGTGGTGGCTGCTGGATGAAACTACGCGCGCCGCAGCCCCGGTGAACCGAACCACTACCCTGACCGGATCGCCGCTATAGACCCGCCAACTGCCCTGGAAGTAGCTCTCGGCCTCAACACCGTCTTTCTTGATAAAGCTCTCGCCGGTGAGTTTGACGTCGACAACACGATCAAAGCGAAAGGTTCGGAATTCGTCGCGCAGCCGACAGAGAGCGACGAAGTAGAAAGCGCTCCCTTTGAAAATAATGAAGTAGGGTTCCACGACCCGCTGAGTGGGACCGGAACTGATGGAGATATAGCTCAGTTCCAGGCAGCGGCAGTTGGTGGCGGCGTCTTCGATAACGCTGTAAAACTGTTCGGCGCGCTCCTGCTCCTGAGTCATGGCGATGTCGATATGGGTTGTGGGCGGTGTGAATCGACTTTGTTTGCGGACGGCATCAGAGAGACGTGCCTCGACCTTGGCGGTGATTCGCTTCATCAGTTGGGAGTACTTCCCGGTTGCTTTGAGGGGTGAGGATTGCAGGGCCGTCTTTAGACAAAGGTACTCATCGTAATCGAAGTTCAGCGGCGGCAGGAAGCTGTCGGAAGCCAATTTGTAACCGTTATCGTAGTAGATGGGGATGTTGGCCTCGGAAAGAGCGACAATGTCCCGATAGATCGATCGCTCAGTGACGCCGCATTCGTCGGCCAGTCGACCGGCGTTGAGGTTCCTGCGTGCTCGCAGCAGATTCAAGATGTACAGCAGACGGTCGTATTTCGCCATCCCCATATCTGTTCCTCCAAATACTGACACAATATACGATATCGACTTTCATTAATCAATATGGGGATTTCCCCATTCATGTGGAGGCGGCAAACCTGCCAGATTCAGTTTACGGGCTGTCAAGCCGTCCAGCTAGTCCCTACTGAAACATGCAGTTAGTACCGTCCGGTGGACAGGCACCGCACTTGCATTATTGAGCATGGAACGAAAGTGGGACTCTAAATCCCAGGGGGAAATATGATCCGTAAGAGAAATGCAAGGCGAACCGAAATGGAAACGCCGTGGACGGATCGTTTCATGTTCAAATTCGGTTCCAAGATACTTCTGGGGATTACGATTATCGCCGTGTTTCTGACGATCGCTCAGTGCACGATCGAGAAGCCGGAGTCTCCGGAATGGACGACGCGCCTGACCGTGCCGATCGTCAACCGCACCTATGACATGGAAGAACTGGTCAACAAGATCGACCAGGAGGGAGTTGGGATCGACCAACAGGGGAACATCACCTTCACCATCAGCGAGGCTCTCGACATGGTGCGATTGGATGCTGATGTGCTTGCTACTGACGATCTGACGTACTCCGTAACGGAAGTTCTCGGCGTGGTGTCGATAGATCCGCCGACGATTGACCCCGTATCGGTGTCCTTGAGCGCCATCACCGGACTGGCTACCGGATTGCCGGGTGATTCGGCGGCAGTCAACAGCATATCCTTCGATGTATTCAATACGCTGGATCAGATCGAAGAGTTCTCCCAGGCGACCGTCGCCTCCGGTGACGTCATCGCGATCGTCGACAACAACCTTGGGGTCGACCTTGATACCGTTATTCTTGAAATCTACGACATTACCAATGCTGTGACCGTGGCCGTCGATACTTTTCCGAACACTATTGTCGCCGGCCAGGTCGATTCGCTGGTGATTTCACTGACGGGTAAGACGTTGTCAAACGCGCTGCGTGTTAACGTTCACGGTCACACGCCGGGCGGGACAATCACTTCATACTCAACAAGGTATCTTAGCACCGAATTGGTTTTCCCGAGCGGCCTGACCGTATCATCAGCAGTGGCGCAGATTCCAGCCATGGACCTGGCTTTTTCCGAGCAGATCGAGTTGGGTGAGACTGAGAGGATCGACACAGCGACGCTCTCCACGGGACAACTCACGCTGACAATCTCCAACGCCACCAACCTCAGCGCCAGCCTTAGCGTGTCTATTCCCGACCTGGTGACACAGGGTTCGTCCCTGTCGATCGACACCACGGTGCCGCCTCAGGGGCAAGTGCAGATTGTACGCGATCTTGCCGGCAGTCAATTGGTGCCGGGTGGCAGCAGTCTTCCGCAGTTGGTGGATATCAACGTCACGGTCGACATTCCAGGTTCCGGCGGCCAGCAGGTAGCTGTTAATCAGGCTGACAGCTTCTACGTTCAGGCGGAGTTGACGTCGCTGACTTTCGGAAGCGTCACCGGAGTGTTCTCCTCAACTGAGGCGACTTTCGACGCCGAATCATTCGATATCGATATCCCCACCGGATTCGATTCGTTGGAACTGGTGTCGGCGGTGCTGACTTTGGACATTGAGAACGGCACGGGTCTGCCCGGCTATCTTGACATCCAGTTGGTTGGAGACAACGGCAAGAGTCTGGCTCTCACCGGCGACATCGAGGCCGGCTCTAGTTCTCAGCCGGTAACCACGACCATCACCAACAGCGACATTGCCGATTTCATCTCTCCCCTGCCCTCGCATGTCGAGGCCGGTGGAACGGTCACCTTTGGTGATGGCGTGACGCAGGCAACAGTCACCGTCGATGATTTCGTGTTCACGCGCGTCGGCATCGTGGCCCCGATGGAGATGATCATCCACGAGTCACTGATCGAGACCGACATCCAACGCGAGGAGATCGATCAGGAAGATATCGATGCCGTTACCGAGCACGTGATTGAGGCCGGTTTCGTCTACAACATAGTAAACCACCTTCCGCTCGGCGCCAGTATCGAGATCTTCCTCGGGCCTGACTCGGCCACTTTGTACACCAACCCAGGGCTTACCATCGGTCCCTTATCCATAGACGCTGCTCCCGTATCGGGCACCGGGCTGGTGATCGACACGGCCTCCACCGGCTATCAGAAAATCATGTTGTCCAATGCTGATATCCAGATTCTCAAGAATGACACTCTGTACATCGGTCAGGAGTTGATCCTGCAGGGTACGGACGGCCAGTCCGTTCGGCTGATACAGAGCGACTACATAACAGTAACAGGCCGCTTTGAAGTGGAATACCGCTTCGACGGCGAGTTTTAAGGAGGCGGCCATGAGAACGCATCTTGATCTGAATACAGATTCGCGCCGCAGTGCTCTTCACCGGACTGCCCGTATAGCCTGCGTAGGACTGTTAGCACTTCTGTTAACCGGTAATGCATTGGCCGCCGGTCAGTCATCGGCACGAAGTATGGCCATGGGTGGCGCTTACCTGTCGCTGGCTTCGGGCGTCGACGCCGCCCGGTACAATCCTGCCAACCTCGGCTTGTCGAGATACCATCAGACCGGCCTGGAAGTGGTCGGATTCGGAGTCAACATCAGCAACAACTCCATCTCACTGGGCGACTACAACCGCTACACCGGCGCGATCCTGACCGACGCCGACAAGCGCGAACTGCTCGACAAGATACCGTCGGATGGATTGAACCTGATAGCCGACGTTGAGGCCTCGGCCCTCTCGGTGTCGAGGGGACCATTCGTGCTGAGTGTTACCGCCATCGGTGTGGCGGACGTCAACCTCAGCAAAGACATCGTGGAATTGCTTTTCAACGGCAACGCTTTCGGCCAGGAGATCGAGCTGACCGGGTCATACTCGGACGCTGTGGCCTACGTGCAAACCGGCCTGTCCTATGGTCGACAAGTAGCCAATATCGGTCAGCGTCGACTGGCCGTGGGCGCCACCGTCAAGTACCTCCGTGGCCTCGCTGTTGAGGAAATCAGCGAACTGGAAGGTAGCGTGAATACCCTGGAAACCGGATTCTCCGGCGATGGTCGGATGGTGGCTCGTACTGCCACCGGTGGTTCCGGTTTTGCGCTGGACCTCGGCGGCACTTTGGAGTTCAACCGCGACTACACAATCGGTCTGTGTATCAAAAACTTCCTCAGCAATATCTCCTGGAGCAACAACACCGAAGAGCACGGTTACCTGTTTTCATTCGATACCATGACCGTCGACAACATGGAAGATGACTATGTTGTTTCGGAAGATTACACCAAAGATATCGCAGGATTCTCCACCAAGCTTCCGGCCACGATGACCATCGGCGTGGCCAATGTTACCGGTGAGTTGCTCTGGGCCGTTGATTGGCAGCAGGGCTTCCGTACCGGCGCCGGATCAACCACCAAGCCGCGTCTCGCAGCCGGTCTGGAGTGGAACAAACTCGGTTTCTTGCCGCTCAGGGCAGGCTTCGCCGCCGGTGGCAACAGGGGATCCGCGTTCTCTTTCGGTTCAGGACTGCGTCTGGCAGCCTTCCGACTCGACGTCGCAGCACAAACCGGTTCATCGCTCTCACCCTATTCCACTCGAGGCCTGAACTTCGCTCTGGCCACAGGATTCGTTTTCTGATTAACCGAGACCTCT
>DAOVOW010000028.1 GCA_030629485.1 bacterium | reverse complement strand
GGGTGTAGGGGTGCGCCCCGACCCGCACGGCTTCTGCGAAGACTGCCTTTATCAACGGCAGCGCCGCCACTTCACCGGCGATCTTGACCAGTTGGCCTTTCTTGAGTCTGACCGAATAGTGCACTAGAACCCTGGCCAGTTTTTCCACACGTGGATCCATCTTCGTTCTCCATTATCGTTATGGGCTAAATCAGAACTGCATTTTCGATACGCTTGAGGGATCGGAAGCGAGCTTACAAACTCCCTTCCATTTTCAATAGCCTCTTTTTCAAGGCCAGACCGCCACCATAGCCTCCCAAGCCGTTCGTAGCAACGACTCGATGACACGGTATCACCAGCGGCAGGTTGTTACGAGCGTTGGCGGAACCGACTGCCCGCGCCGCTCGCGGCCTACCGATGGCGGCCGCGATTTCCCCATACGTCTTCACCTTGCCGTAAGGAATGCGCGCCACCCGCCGCAAGGCTGTCTTCTGAAACGGCGTGCCGCGAAGATCCAGCGGCAGGTCAAACCTGGTCCGTTTGCCGTTCAGGTAATCGATGATCTGTCGCTGAGCTTCACGATTGACCTCTCCCCCGCTTTGAACCTGATGACCGCTGAAAAGTTGCTCGATGCGCTCATTGAAATATCGCCTCGACTCTCCCGGCAGACAGATAAGCACCAGACCCTTGTCGGCTGCGGCCGTGCGGACGGTACCGATATTGGTCTTGAATGAATTCACAAAGAGCTTCTTCATTGGTATCCTCACGAGTCACACGTTGAGATTACATAGCGTCTGACGAGACAGCCTCGACAGATTGAATCACTAACGCGTTTCACCTCCGTCGTCAGCGAGTTGTAGAATATCCGGAAGCTGCCGGATATCCTCGATGAAGTGATCCGGCTGGGACGCCATAAGTTCATCACGGTGTCCATAAGGTGACGCCACAGCCGTCACCGTCATCGGGACGGCCTGGGCGGCGTGTACATCGTTCACGGTATCACCAACGACCATAGCATCGGACGGCTTTGCTTGTAATCGTTCGAGAGTGAGACGGAAAATCGCCGGGTCCGGCTTGAACCGTGGAGCTTCATCACCGCCCACCGCTGCCGAGAAGTACTTGCACCAGCCGAGTTTGTCGAGGATGCTGTCAACATGTCTCTTGATCTTGGTTGTGGCCACCGCCAACGTTCGGCCGTCCGCGTACAGTTGCTTCAAAACTTCATCTGCATACGGTAATGCATACGTCGATGTCACAACCGTCTGAGCGGCCTTGACCGTAAAATGTTCATACAACTGCTCGTACGGCGCATCGGTGAACTCGGGATACATCTTGGCCAAAGGGTAACCTATGTATGGTTTGATGATCTCCGGCGGCTGGGTCGGTTCACCCATCTGCTGCAGCGAATAATTGACAGCCTCCACCACCCCGTCTGAAGAATCGATCAGCGTGCCATCGAGATCGAAGATTACAAATCTGTACATTTTAGAAAAGTCTATCCACCTTTCCCACCAGTTGCGTCAGCGGTATCTCATACACTTTGTCCAGAGAACCCATGCTGACCGTAGCCACCAAGATAGAGAACTGGTCGGTCCCGGTCAACGGCCAATCACCAGTGAGAGTAATACCGGGAGGACCATCGCGCGGGTCGGGGAGGCCGTTCGCCACCACCAAACCACCGACAATCAAGACCTCCTCCAGCGGCAAACCGACCACGAAGCCGGTGCGACGTCGTCCCGAGGCCTCTTCAAAGCGGACCATCTCGAATCGCTGAGGCAGTCGATGCAATATCGGTCGATCGACGAAGGCGATCCTGACGGTGTAGGCGAGCGAACTGGCCTTGAGAACATCACCGGTGGCATACAGAGGGTTCAATCGGTTGTGTGGCATGGTGTAGATTTCAGGTCGGTTGCGCCATCCGAAATTGAGCAAAGCGGACGGCGATAGAGCCTGGTATACTAAACCGGCGGCAACGATGACCACCGCCGCCTGGGTGGCACGATTTACCGAGACACGTTTGATACGCGCTGTCCGGGCCAGATCCACAAACGTGAAGCCGTAGAACATGATCGGCAATCCAAGCACCAACCATGTGACCGCGCCCGGTAACGGTACGAAGAACGAGGCCACGTACAGCACAGAAGCCAACAACATGACCAGGAATATGAACAGCCCGAAGGCATATTCCCTCCAGTAGAAATGGCCCAAACCCGGCAAAAGCAGATTGAGCATCCAAGCGAAGATGAGACGTTTGTGGAACTGCATACGGTTCTAACCATACGAGATTGTGCATGAAAAGGACAATCTTTTTTGCTTTAGTCGTGCATCCTCAAGCCAAACCGATACCTACAACAAAGTTAGGGTCGGAGACAGATTATCATGATAAAAACTGCTTAGAATCCGGCGAACAAGCCGAGTAGTTCCTTCCGGTAAGCAGCCGAACGACAACCGTTTGTATCCCGATAGCCGTTGGCCGGGGAACCTTCGGCAACCAACGGTGTATTGTAAGCGTATAAAGTTCAAAGAGATACACATCGATATCAGCCGTCCTCCAACTTGACAAAGCGACTCGGTGTGTTATCTTGACGCTGGATGGATACGAGCACACTGAAACGGAGGTTTCGATGATTCGATATATGGTTCTGTTGGTCGGAGTAACGGTTTTTGCTATCGCCTTTATTGCTGAAATAGGGTCTCTTGAAGCCGAACAGGTAACTACGACCGAACCGGTGATGTGGGCCGACACCACGCATATTAACACCGAACCGGTCACCACCGATAGCCGCGAAACAACCCGTCGCAAACGAGACAGCTTTTTGAAGGATGTCAAGAAGCTCTCTTCGACTGCTTTCAATATCAGAAATCAATACATGGAGGATGTCGACACCGACGAGATTATCAAGGCGGGCATCAGAGGAATGCTTACCGATCTTGATCGATATTCCATCCTGATGGAGCGTTCGTCGTACGAGGCGCTGATGGAGTCCACCCACGGCAAGTACGAAGGGTTGGGCATGCAGATAGACTCTCGTGACAATCGTATCATCATCATCACGCCGATCGAAGGCACCCCGGCCTATCGCAAAGGCCTTCGCGCCGGTGATATTATATGGGCCATCGACGGCGAGTCGACCGAGGGTATGAAGACGGCCGACGGCGCCAAGTTAATGCGCGGCACGGCCGGGACCTCGGTGGTGCTTACGATCAAACGGGCCGGTATCGCCGACCTGATGGACTTTGAGGTGGAGCGAGCGGTGATCGAATTGAAATCGGTACCGTATGCCGGGGTAGTTCCGGGGACCGACATCGGCTACGTCCGTCTCTCGCGTTTCGCCGAAGAAACTTCGCACGAACTCAGAGATGCAATCAGCGACTTGAACGATCAGAACGTCTCGGCGCTTATTCTCGACCTGCGCAGTAACGGCGGCGGACTACTCGACCAGGCTAAAGAGACCGCCGAACTGTTCCTGCAACAGGGGCGCGAGATCGTCTATACCAAAGGGCGCTACGAAACCAGTGAACGTCATTACTATTCCGAGCGGGCGCCGCTGTTCGAGGACAAACCACTGATTGTCCTGGTGAACGAAGGCACCGCATCGGCCAGTGAGATCGTCTCGGGCGCCATTCAGGATTGGGACCGCGGACTCATCGTCGGCGCCCCCACCTACGGTAAGGGACTGGTGCAGCAGATATTCCAGATTGCCAACGATGGCTCGATGGCGCTGAAGCTGACCACGGCCAAGTATTACGTGCCTTCGGGACGCTGTATCCAGAAACCGGAGACACAAGCCAAACGCAGTTCAGGCTCCGATCTTGCCCTGGATTCTGACGAAGATGAAGAGAGCGATTCGTTGGCCATCTCTGAGGAAGAAGTGTTCTACACCAACGGCGGCCGAATCGTCTACGGGGGCGGTGGGATCGTGCCGGACATCGAGATCGAGTCGGACCTGTATAAGCCGATTGAGATAAATCTCGAGCGGAAGTCGCTGTTCTTTGATTTCGCCATTCAGTATGTCGCCGAACATCCCGATGTCAATGCCTCGTTTGAAGTGAGCGACGAGATTCTTGAACAGTTCCGTACTTTCATCGCGGAAAAGGAGTTCGAATACAAAACGTCGTTGCAGGTGGCGCTCGAAGAGCTGCGCGAAAGTGTTGAAGAAGAAGAAACCCAGGAGTTATTCGAGAGAGCGCTGGAGGAACTGGAAAAGCTTGTCGAGGTTGAGAAGAGTGATGATTTCGACCAGTCGCGCGACTACATCAGCCGCTCAATCAAACGTGACATTCTCTCTTCTGTTGTCGGTCAGCGCGGCGTCTACGAGGGACTTATTCTCAAGACTGACAAGACGGTGATGAGGGCCGTCGAGATTCTGTCGACGCCGGGTCAGTATTCGGATTTAATGGTCCGCGGCCAGACGAAAGCAGAACTCAATTAGGTCACACGGCAAGGTTTGCTTCAAGAGCGCCGACCATCGGCGCTCTTTTTTTGCGGGGGATGTCGGACGCCGCGTGGCCCACCCGCCGAAGAAACCTATCAACTCAGCCGCAAAACTCTCTTAAGATCGGCTTGACTAATCGGGAGCACTACAAGCACACATTGGTGATTCTATCAAATCTCCAATTGAATTACATAGGCCCTTTCCAGCTTTCCTGTTCCATAGCCAGGAATTTATTCAGTTCTTCTTTTGCCATCACCGTTATTTTTACTTCGACGTCTGCGCCAAGACTTTCTATTGTCTCTCTTACACTATTCACAAGATAATCCCCGATAGGAATATTAGGAATGGGAAACGCCAAAGTAACAGTCACTTTGTTTTCTTTAATCGATACTCCCTTTACCATTCCCAAGTCAACCAATGTGCGGTCAATCGCAGGATGCATTATCTGTGCTATTGCGCCATGGACATCTTCTTCTGAGATTTCTTTAGCCATTATTCTTTTACCTCTATTCCTCTTAGAAGATAATTTCTCTCACCAGTAAGTATAGGGACCCTAAGCCAATTTTCAGGTGGTACATATGGACAGGAATAATTCGCGCTATATGCACACCATGGATTATAAGCTCTATTAAAGTCCAACATCCACATTCCTCCTGGAGTACGATCTGTCACATAATCGAGATCGAGATACTGCCCCGCTCCATATGTTTCCTTACCGCTGGTAGCGTCCTTAAACGGCACAAAAAGTCGATCCTCATCAGGTGCACTCTTATATGCTTGAAGTGTGCACTTCTCATTACCTACCCTGAACCTAAATTCACCCCATCGCAAAAACTCCCGCGTGTTGCCAGTGGTATCTTGAATTTGCAACACTTTTCTATCCTTATATTCATGAAGCTGAAGGTCAAATCTGTAATTATGGTTTGGAGGGAAATATGCAAGCCCCAAAAACCTCGATTTGTCTTCTAATGGTACCGGCGATTGCCAATGCGTTGCAAAAAACACATCTTTACTTTTTCTTTCTCGCTCGAGAGCCGCCTTCCATTTATTAATTTCCATCACAACCTCACTTTATGGCCAATGACCCTGATCAACTTCCATGATTGGGACGAGCCATGAATTTGTTCTTCCGTCGGGTTTTTGTTGAGGTATGCTCGTTTATCTTCTGCCGTGGTGCGCCAACCTGTAGCCACTCCGTTTAATACCATCCTCCAGTCTTCAGTTTTCTCTCCGACTTCGGCAATATTCAAGAAGTAATATCGTGTTAGACCTGCTCCTTTATGGAAACATCGACTATATGTCTTTGAATAACCTGGCTAATGGATATCCTGGCGCCTTGACATTCAGATCAAGAAAGTAACCGAATGGTGTTTGATAGACCTCGTAGTCTGCATTCTTTAATCGCTGCTCTGAATTATTAAGCAATTGCTTTGTAATTTCAGACGAAGCCTTGCTTTCAGATAAATGAGTGAAAGAGTGTAGTACTATTCTTTCTGTATTGTTTTTTCTCGCGGCCCATTTGAGGTTTTTGATCAATTTGGTCTCAACATCAGCAAGATGCTCTTCATCTTTTTCTTCTACATGAATAAAACCCACCACAGCATTTTCAATTGTATTTTCTCCCGTTGCTTCAGGTACAGACTCAAGACTTTTCAGGCTTGTCTTATAATGGAACTCGGTTGCATAGATCATTAATAGTTTCATTATGGCTCCTTCTATTAACGTGCTTGCCAAAACACTCTTTCCATTTATAGAGTTCTATCTGAAAATCCGGCAGCTTCTCCTACAACTGAAACTATCGTGCACTCTTATGTTCAATGGGTTGAATTGCTACGGTAACTGTCCATTGATTCATTCTATTGTCAAGCTACATCATAGAATATACAATTATAGTTATTTAAAGAAAATCTGGAAACCGGTCACTTGCCGCTTTGTAGCGCAGCGAAAAAGTGGCCAGGTACAACGATTTGTTATGCATTCTATGGATTGCTATAATTCAAGTATAGTATCAAACACTTCACCGTTTTTCCTTCTTGTAGTATGTTCATATATTTCATCGAATGACTTACACAATGTCATTAGTACGTCTGATATCTTCTCAGTTTTTACTACTACAGGTTGATATTTTGTTTTTTTTGCGATTCTTATGAAATTTGGACTTTTCTGTCGGGCTATGAGAACATCTGAGTCTTCGATTATCTTAATAACTCCTTTCATTTTTCCGACTTTTGCATGTCCCATATTTTTTGCAGTATTAGTCCTTTTTTCTACAAACACATGTTTTGAATTTGCGAAAATATCATAAATATAGAAATACTCCGTATCGCCCATATGGGTTTTAGCAATATTATTGCCGTCATTTGATGCTATACACAGTCTAATTTTTTTCATATTCTCCTCTTGAATAGATAATGGCCGGGTGGCTCATCCGCTTGCGGTGGTTTCCAGGCTTGCCCGACTGGTTCTTGGGGATAAGAAAATGTCAGGAGGACAGGCCTCCTGACAAGATTTGCTCTGACGCCGTGCGACGGACTTCCTCATACACTTCCATCAGGGGAACACCTTCGCGTCGGGCCACCGCCTTGCAGTCTTCGTATTCGGGAGTTGCGTGGCGAACCTTGCCGTTCGTCAGTGATACTTTTGTCTTGATATCCCCGTAACGAGTGTGAACGAGCCGCACCTCACGCACCAGCTTGCGGCGTTCGATGCGCTGCACACGAACCCCCAAGGTGGTTGTCTCGGCAAAGATGATATCGACCAGAGATTCAGCGTCGGCAACGGATGCCAAAACCGATAGTTTGGCGCCGACACGATTCTTCTTCATGTTGATCGGTGTCAGCCAGACGTCGAGGGCGCCATGTTCCATGACGCGTTCGGTGACATAACCCAGAATCTCGGGGTTCATGTCGTCAACGTTGGTTTCGATAAGTATAACCTGATCTGTTAGGTAAGCTGAACCGATCGCCGTGCCGACCACCAGGCGCAACAGGTTCGGTATTTCCAGATCGCGACTCCCGGCGCCGTAGCCGGTGCAGTCGACAGTCATCGCCGGCATCGGGCCGAATCCTTTGGCCAAAGTCTTGAGAATGGCTGCGCCGGTGGGTGTTGTTAGTTCGGCTTCAATCCCTGTTGAGAACAGCGGCGCTCCTTTCAGTATCTCGATAGTCGCCGGGGCCGGCACAGGGATTTTTCCATGTTGACACTCGACAAATCCGGTACCGACATGGATTCGCGACGCCACCACCATATCGATACCGAGTAGACTCAGGCCGATCACGGAACCAACAATGTCAACGATAGCATCCAGAGCGCCGACTTCATGGAAGTGGATATTGTCAGGCGTAGTGTTATGGACTCTTGCCTCGGCCTTCGCCAGCATTTGGAATACTCGTTTGCTTTTGTCCTTGAGGTCAGCCGCCAAATCCGACTGGTTGATTATCTCCTCGATCTCCTTCAGGTGGCGATGAACATGTGATTCCTCGGTGATCACCTCAACGTGAGTACCGGTGATACCGTTCTTCACCACTTTCTTGGCCGTGAGATCGAAGCCGTCGAGTTTCAGCTTGGCCAGTTCGATCTTGAGATCGCCGAGGGCGACTCCGGCATCGACCAGCGCGCCCAGAATCATGTTACCTGAGACACCGGCGAAACAATCGAAATAAGCCAGCTTCATCGTTCGGTATCCATTTGATTGATTACGGCCGCTGAATAACCGGCGCCGAAACCGTTATCGATATTTACTACCACGACACCCGGCGCGCAGCAGTTGAGCATAGACAACAGCGGCGCGAGTCCATTGAAACTGGCGCCGTAACCAATCGAGGTGGGCACCGCGATCACCGGGCTGCTGACCATCCCTCCCACGACCGAGGCCAGGGCTCCTTCCATCCCGGCGACAACGATGATGACATTGGCCGCAAACAGCTTCTCTTTGTTGTGGAGCAGGCGATGAATCCCGGCGACCCCGATATCGTACAGACGTTCGACCGGGTTGCCCATCGATTCGGCCGTGACCGCGGCTTCTTCGGCAATCGGCATATCAGACGTACCGGCGCTGACCACAGCGATGTTCTTCTCAGTGCGGGGCTCAGGCATCGGTCCGCTCAGGATAATCTGAGCGGCCTCATGGTAGACAGCCTCAGGACAGCGTTCTTTGACGGCAGCGTAAAGGTCGGCGGTGGCTTTGGTGGCCATGACCAGACGTTCCCCCCGACCCAGCGCAGTCATGATCTCTGACACCTGCGCCGCCGTCTTGCCCATACAGAAAACCACCTCAGGAAAACCGCGCCTCAGATCGCGGTGGGTATCGAGCTTGGCAAATCCGATATCGTCGTACGGCAGACCCTTGAGTCGCTCCAGCGCCTGGTCAACATCGACCTTGCCCTCGCTGAGACTCTCCAGAAGCCAGCGGAGACTATTCTTGTCCATTATTACCTTTACCTAAGTGCCTCGTTCATACTGCCACTTCGGAAGCCGAGAAGGTCGACGGTTACGTATTGATAACCGTACGACTTCAGTTTCTCGGTAATCACTGCCCGCCGGGACTCGTCGAGCAACCAGGCGATTTGCTCCGGGGGGACTTCGATCCGTGCGACGTCGTCGTGATCTCGCACGCGAAGGACCGTCAGTCCCAAGCTGCGCAAGTAACTTTCGGACCGCTCGATTCGCATGAGTTTCTCTTTGGTGATAATGCTGCCGTACGGAATGCGCGAGGACAGGCAGGGTGCGGCAGGTTTGTCCCAGGTGGGCAGGTTCATTTCTTTGGACAAAACTCTGATGTCCTCTTTGGTCAGTCTCGCATCCTTTAACGGGCTAAGAACCGAAAACTGCTCAATTGCCTTGAACCCGGGCCGATAATCATCGAGGTCACTGAGATTCGATCCTTCCACCACCTTCTCGAAACCGAATTCTTTAGCCAACTCCGTCAAGCGTCCAAAGAGCGTCTTTTTACAGTGATAACATCGGTCCGGCAGGTTGGCCACAAAATCGGGATCGCACATTTCGTCGGTGTGCACTACCAGGTGACGCACCCCAAAAGCGGCAGCCGTGGCCGTGGCCAAATCCAGTTCGGCTTTGGGCAGCGTGTCGGACTCGGCGGTAACCGCCATAACCCGATCTTCCAACACAGTGGAAGCCACCTTTAGTAAAAAAGTGCTGTCAACCCCGCCTGAGAAGGCGACCAGAACGCTTTCCATTGCCGATAGTGAGTTTCGTAACTGCTGGAGCTTCGCGTTCAATTCGGGATTTCCCTGTTCGCTCGCCTGCTTGGCCTGGGGTTCGGTCATGACATCCAGTCCTCGGGTTTGTTGTTCACACTGTCAAGATACTCGTTGAATCGCCGGTGGGCAAGGCCGGAACTCACTTCGCCCTTGGAGATGCCGCCGCAAAGCAGTCCATCTGCCACCAACTCACGCCTTACCCATATCGTAACGTGTTGAAACCCATCAGGTTCTCTTTTTTGTGACCACCGGTTTCGACGGCGTGACAAGCTGCAGGGGGCGGCATGGAATAGCAGTTGATCGAAGAATGCCGACTTCGATTTTTCTAATACGATCCGGAAGCTCGGCAGGACAAAGCCATTGATGAAACTCACAAAAGCAGTGTGTCGGTCGCAAATCTGACTTTGTCGGTGGCGAGCGAAACGCCGCAGACCTGAGCTTGACGGCAAGAAAAGCACGGTTGGAGAAATGCGCAGTCATTTCGGGTGTGGATTATCCGGTATATCCCCAGATAAATGAGCGATTTTAGCATAATTTTTTGATTGACAAATTCATGCCTTTTTGCACTAAATAGCATGTAGACGAATAAGTAAGGAGTATAGAGACCTGCAAGGACAAATACTACATAGGGAAAAGGAGGATTGAAGCATAAGGATGTAGCTAACGAACCGTCGAAGGAACGCACGGTAAACAGACAATTACAACATCTTTTAGGAGTAAAGATATGAACCTGAAACTTATCCCGATTATCGTACTGTTGCTATGCCTGTCGGGAGGCACCGTGTTCGGGTCCGTGGTCGGCAAAATAACCGGCGAGATCACGGACGCCGATACCGATCAGCCGGTGGTGGGTGCAACAGTATCGGTAAAAGACACCGACATGGGAGCAGTGGCTGACCAGGATGGTATCTATACTGTCCACAATGTTCCGGTAGGAACGTACACTTTGGTGATCACGGCTGTTGGTTATGCCACGGTGGAGATCAGCAATGTGGAGGTCTCCGCTGATCTGGCCAGTTATCACGACATGGCCGTGAGCTCCAAAGCAGCCGACATCGGCAAGATCATCAAGGTCACGGCCGAACGTCCGATGGTCATCAAGGACAAGACCGCGTCTATACAGATTGTCAGAGACGATGAACTTCTGGCCATGCCCACCCGCGGGTTTGAAGATGTGGTTGGCATACAATCGGGCGTGGTTGCCGCCATCCAGAGCTTCCGTGGCGGAAATCGATCGAGCAGGGAGTACACCAACACTCCGGAGTTGTTCATCCGCGGGGGGCGCCCTTCTGAGGTTGCCTTCTATGTGGACGGCCATTCTCAACAGGACCCGCTCACCGGAACCTCGACCGGCAACATCAGCAACAATGCCATCAAGGAGATTGCTGTAATATCGGGTGGATTCCCGGTCGAGTACGGTCACGTTACCTCCGGTATCGTCAATGTCATCACACAGTCAGGTGGTGACAAGCTTTCCGGAACGGCCGAGGTGGTCACCGACCAGGTTTACGACCAGAACTGGTACTCGGCCACTTTGGGCGGCCCTCTCCCCGGTATACAGAACGCTTTCTTTTTCGGTTCGATTGAACGTCGCTACCATCGCGACCGCCGACCCTCTGCTGTTACCAGCGATGTGCTGCCGGGTAGCCCCGACAGACTGCCCAACAACTCTCTCTCAGGATGGTCGTATAGCTGCAAGCTGGATTATGACCTCAACCCGAACATCAAAGTTGCTTTGAGTGGCGT
>DAOVOW010000240.1 GCA_030629485.1 bacterium | reverse complement strand
CTTGAGGTAATCGTGTACTTCCATCAGCAACTGATCAAACCGGATGGCTTCCTTCCTGGAGGCGATCGGGGTCAGGTCCATCAGGTTGGCGGTGAACGTCTTGATCTTATCGACATTCTCCGTGATGGCGTGCAGATACCTGTCGAGTTCATCGTAGTGCTGTTTCTTGAGGTGATGGTCCAACAGCGACAGATTGCCCGCAACGACACCCAGGAAGTTGTTCAGTTCATGGCCGATCTCAGCCGACATCTCGCCGCGCGTGGCCATCTTTTCCAACTGGATCGTTTCATCCTGCAGTTCTTTCAGCCGAGCGTACGCATCCTTGGCCTCATCCAGAAGCAGGATGTTCTCCAGCGACAAGGCCAACTGACTGGCCGTAATGGACAGGAAGGTCAGGTCTGTTTCTTTGAGCTTCTCTGCTCCTTGATCGAGACCAATCATGACCAAACCGTAGAGCGAGCCGGCGCGACTTAGCGGTACGGTCACAATACGGTCGGCAGTCTGCAGACAAGGCGGCAGCAGGTAATCGGTCAGGGCTTGGTCGGGGTAAGCCTTGTACAGCGGGTGCTCGTCAATTTGGCTAAAGTAAAACGGCGTTTCAAGAAGCCATGGGTCAACCTTCCCCAGGCACTTGACCAAAGGACCGTCTGGAAGCGTTACTTCCTCGGTCTGTTCATCTATGATGCTGATGAGTCGGCAGTCTGTAACCTGGTTGGCCCAGTAGAGAGCCGCTCCACGCGTGGATCCACAGTGGACCAGCGCGAATTTCAACGACAGGGTGGTCAGCGACTTGCGGTCACCTGCCGTGTACAGCATCTGATTGAGGTCGGAGAGCCGTTCCAACTGCGTGTCTGGGCCTTTATCGGTCGCTTGCCGACGTATCTTCTCAACCGCCTTGGTCACTGCCTGTCGGATTTCGGTCAGTTCGAACGGTTTGAGAATGTACTCAAAGGCGCCTTGCTTGATTGCATCCTTGGCCGAATTCAAGTCGGCGTAACCGGTCATAAAGATGACGACGAGGTCGGGACACAACTCGCGCGCCCGGGCGGCCAGTTCAATGCCGTCCATATGAGGCATGCGGATATCGGTGATGATGAGATCAGCGGGGGAGGCCTCTATCAGCTTGAGCGCCTCGGGGCCGTTGGCGGCCACTTCGACTGTGTGGCCTTCATCCTCTAACGTGTCGCGAAGTAATGAGAGGACGATTTCCTCATCATCGGCCACAACGATGCGTATCCCTTTTTCGTCAGTCTGGGTCATACTGATTTGGTTACTGCGAGGATCTTTTCCAGCGCCCTGGTGACCTCATCAAGGTCAAACGGTTTGGTCAGACAGCCATAAGCTCCCGCCTCCTGGGCCATGCGAGCCAGTTCATCCGGCAGAGAATCAGTCATTATGAAACGCGACTGGGGACGGTGCGCGATCACCTCGGTAAACACCTGATAGCCGTTCTTGCGAGGCATGTGTAAGTCGCACAGGATCGCATCATAATCGCCGTCAAGCGCCTTCTCGATACCTTCCTGTCCGTCAATGGCTGTGTCGACCTGATGACCCTGGTCGCTCAGGTATTCCACCAGGAGATTCCTGATCACCAAAGAGTCGTCCACCACCAGAATCCGTGCCATCGGTTACCTCATTGCTCGATACACTCGGTCACTGCCTTCATGAGATCCGAGATTGAGAACGGTTTGGAAAGGAAGGCCGAGGCGCCGCTCTTGGCCGATTCACTAACGGAAAAGAGGGTGGAATACCCGGAGATGACCACGACCTGGTAATCGGGATCCACCTGCCGGGCAAACTTCACCACCTCTTCGCCGGAAACCCTCGGCATCTTCAGGTCGGTAATGATGAGATCGAACCTGCGCTCTTTGATTTTTGCGATGGCTTCATCGCCGTCGCAGGCGACAGAGATCCGGTAGTCTTCACCAAGCACCTCAAGGAGGAACTCACGGATGATCTCTTCATCATCAACGATCAGGATTGATTTCGGGTTAGTATCCTGCATCAGCGGCTGTCTAAACCTGCACCTTCGGTTGTGTTCAAAGCTATTTAATAGATGTATCGGACACGACCGCCGGTTTCTGAACCGGTAGGATGAGAGTGAAAATCGTCCCTTGACCGATCACGGAGTCGACTTTGATCTCGCCGCCGTGGTCTTTGATGATACCGTAGCTGACTGAAAGACCCAGCCCGGTACCCTTGCCGACTTCCTTGGTGCTAAAGAACGGCTCAAAAATCTTCTTGATGTTCTCCGGCTCGATGCCTGAACCATGGTCGATAAACTGCAACTCGACGGCGCCGCCGAACTCTCCCAGCGCCGGGCTGTATCGCGACTTGATGGTGATGCAGGTTTCCGGCGCCGAAGCGTGCATGGCGTTGATGATCAGGTTGGTGAATACCTGCTGCAGTTGCCCGCCGTTACCCTGGATGACGGGTAGGTCGGCATCAACTTCAAGCTTCAACTCGATTTGATTCATGTGCAGTTGATGTTCGACGAAGGTCACCGTGTCCTCGATTATCGCATTGACATTGACATCATCGAACTCGGTTTCCCGTCGCGAGCGGGAGAATCTGAGCAGGTTCTGTACGATTGCTTTGCACCGCCGCGCCTGTGTCTCGATATCAGTGAGGTAGCGGATGAAGCTGTTCACATCCTTGTCGCCAAACTCGTCGGTGCTCTTCTTCTTCATTTTCTCCAGGGCGAACTGGGCGTAGCCGAGAATGCCGCCAAGCGGATTGTTCAACTCGTGGGCAACGCCCGCCGCCAACTGTCCGATGGCGCTCATTTTTTCGGATTGAATCAATTGCGCCTGAGCATCCTCAAGTTCGAGGGTTCGCTCGATGATTTTCTCCTCCAGCGTTCGATTGTAATCCTCAATCTCTTTGCGTGACTGCTGCAGTGATTCGATCATCTTATTGAAAGTGTTGGCCAACTGTCCGATCTCATCGTGTTGCTTGAGATGCACCCGTTGACTTAAGTCGCCCCGTGCCACCTGGTCGGTGACATCGACCAGCATCTTGACCGGCTTGGTAACGAACCGAACGATGAAAGCGATAAGTACAATCGTAACAGCCACTACCAGCAAGGTCAGAATAATCGCCGCCAGGCGTGCTTCGGCGATCGATTTGTTCACATTCTCAAGACTCAGCACCAGCTTTATGTCGCCCAGATGCTCCTGCACGAACATGCGAGCCAGAGACGGGTCGATGCCGCCGGTGATACCGAGGTTTTCGCGGTCCAGCTTCTCGACACGGGACATCACCGGATAGTTGAATTCGATGTAGGGGTGACCGGCGGAGTCCTCCACGTAAAAGTCGCGGGAGTAGGCGGCCTCGGGGTCATTGGAAAGGTTTATTTCCGTGAGTCGAACAGTACTGTTATCATCCCACTGGCCGAGCTGCGACAGCACTTCGCCTTCGCGGTTATAGATTATGGCACAACGGATATCTTCGAAGACTGAGAATTTCTCCAGCAACTCTTCCAGTTCCTGCCTGTCTTCAAAGAGCACACCACTTTCGGCCTGCATGGCCAGAATGCGGACCATGGTCTCGCCGTTGGTCTCCAGCCCGAGGTGGAAGCCTTCTTCCTGCCGCTCGATCAGGTAGGCGCTGACGACCAGAATCGAGCAGACTAGGATAAAGGATATCGGTAACACGAATTTGGTGCGCAACTTCCAGCGGTCGACCCAACCTCGGAGGTTCATCGGTACACCTCCTTGGCCACGGCCACCAATTCATCGGGAATCTCGATCTTCACGTGCTCAGCGGTTTTTTCGTTGTAATGAAACCAGATCACATCGGCCAGGGTCACTGGTATATCCGCCGGTTTCTGCCCGGCCAGGATCCTTTTGACGATCTCACCGGCTTGCATTCCGATCGCCTTGTAATCGAAATCGAGGGCGAAGAGCGCTCCAGACTCCACCACGTGGCGTGAGAACCCCATGAACGGCACGCCCTTGCGCAGCGTGTTCATCAGGATGTACCGGGTGGAGCGGGGGTCAAACAGGTTGTTGTCAGCCACGCTCCAGATGCCGTCAACCACCGTGGCTAATGAATCCAGGGCTTGCGGCAATTCCTTGAAGTTGTTTACCGGTATCGGCACCAGAGTGAGCCCGGCGTTGTTAGCCACCACCCTGGCATGAGCTATCAGGCTGGCCGTGTTATCGGTGTACAGCACGCCGATTTTCTTAAGCCCCGGGACGATCTTCTTGAAATACTTGAACTGGAGACTGACCGGGACATTGAGTGAGGCGCCGGTGATATTACTGCCGGGCCGGGCCATTGATTTGACGAACCCGGAAAGCACCGGGTATTTCACCGCTGAAAATACAATTGGGACGTTTTTGAGGTTGGTCTCGGCAAACTCAGTCGCCGAGCTGCCTACCGTAAGGATGACATCCGGTGATATTTTGTCCAGCGAGTCAACGATATCAAGGTTGGCCGAGGCGTTTTCG
>DAOVOW010000276.1 GCA_030629485.1 bacterium | reverse complement strand
GTTGATCTCTTCGGCAGTGGTTTCCTTTTCGAGAATCACCGCCAGGTCGACCATCGATCCGTCCGGCGTGGGCACACGGATAGCACAACCGTCCATCTTCCCCTTAAGTTCCGGGATGATTTCGGCGATTGCCTTGGCCGCACCGGTGCTTGTGGGGATCATCGACACCGCCGCCGCTCGTGCCCGCCTGAGGTCTTTGTGCGGTGCATCAAGCGTCCGCTGATCCATAGTATAGGAGTGGATCGTCGTCATGAAGCCTTTGACGATTCCGAAGTTGTCCATAAGCACCTTGGCTACCGGAGCCAGGCAGTTGGTGGTGCACGAGCCTATCGAGATAATGTGGTGCTTATTCTTGTCATACCCTTTGCAGTTGACGCCCGGGATGAAAGTACCGTCGTGCCCCTTGGCCGGAGCCGAGATGAGTACCTTTTTTGCGCCGGCGGTAATGTGCTTGCCTGCATCTTCCCTGGAACGAAACAGACCGGTGCATTCCAGGACTATGTCGGCGCCGAGAGATTTCCAGGGAAGTTTGGCCGGGTCACGCTCGGCCGATATCGGTATCGCCTTGCCGTCAACGATGATCTCCTTGTCGCCGCACGACACTTCGCCCTGGAAACGTCCGTGCACCGAATCATATTTCAGAAGGTGCGCCAAGGTCTTGGCATCAGTGATATCGTTGATGCCGACGAATTCGATGTCGCTGCCCTTAGCCGCCCGGAACGCCAGTCGACCGATTCTTCCAAATCCGTTAATCCCTACTTTCATCCGATCCTCCAATAACCGTAACAGTTTCCTTACTTGCGACTGTAAAGATATTTGACGCCGACCGTAAATGCAAGCGCGTCCTGCTTTTCAATAGTCACCAGCGACAGATTCATCGGCATATACTTGGCGCAGAATTCCAGCCCGATCTGTGAAGCTACCGGCCAATCGATCCCGCCGCCGACCACATAGTTGAAGTCGGTGGCCGATTCCTCCTCCCAGTTGGAATAGTAACTCTGCGAGCTGGTGAACTGTACGTTGCGCCGTCCGTGGTACAGCCCCCCGCCGATGATTCCAAACGGGTAGAGCCTGGTGCCGGGCAGCCGCCCGGTGTAAAACTTGAGTTGCACGACGACTGGGTAGATGATCAGGTTGCCGACATCCGAGGCACCCTGGTCAGTAATAGTAACACTACCACGATTAACCGAGCCCAATGACAATTCAGCCACGGCCCAACGCGAGAGACGGTACCCGAAGTAACCCTCGACATAGGCCGACGATCCATGGATGTTGGTCTTGAATTCGCCGGAGTCATTCACCTGCCCGGATGCGGGCGGGGTGTCGCCCTGGTTGTTCCACACGCCGATACGGAAGCCTGCCTGATGTTGATTCGGGAACCGTTCGGCCGAATCATCCGCCGAGGCCGCCCGAATTTCTGCGGCTGAAAAACAAATCAAAAACAGGGTTGTCAGAACTAATCCCGCCCGTATCGTTCTCTGTATAGTCATTGATATACCCTCTGAGTCTTACTCGGCATCATTGCTTTCACCAGGCTCCATATCCGTTCTATCGGCCTCATAGAAAATGAGTCTACTGCCTGCATAGTCAAGCAGGATTTTGAAGTTCTCGAGCACCAGGTTGCCTATGTTACCGGCCAGTTTTTCAGAACCGGCCAGACCCTGTCCCGAGTCAGGCATCAGCACCCGCAAGGACTGAATCAACACCTCGCCCATGCGAAACGACGCGGCATAAGCTGTCCGTCCGGAGATCATCCCTCCCACGCCGCCGATTGACAGCGGAATGGTGTCGATGTGGTCCAGAAGCGTGTCCAGGTGGTGAGCCTCTGAAAATGAGTGGTGTATGACCAGCCCAAAGGCGTTGCCCAGGTCGACGATGAAATCTCCGGGCAAACCGTTGAGTTCCGCGCGAACCGTCGGCACTTTCATGGTGAGGAAGAAGTCCACCTCCGCGCCGCCGTTGGCGGGTTCGAATGTTTCGGGGTTGTATATGGTCAGGGTGGAGCCCTGGTAGTTGACCAGGATAGGGAAACGCGACAGGAAATCGTATCCCAGCAGCCCGCCGAAAGGATCGCCGTCGGGACCGGTCGAGGAGATAGTCGAAAGATCGAGCGAGCCCGCCACTTGATCACGCAGAACCAGCGACGAGATACTGATCGAGTCTACCCGCACCATTTCAACCTCCTCATAGGCGCCGATTCCCTTGGCCGCCATCTTTCCCACTACCTCAAGGTTGAACCGGTCGGCCAGCAACTTATTGAGGATATTGCCCGATGCACCGCTATCCAGAATCATCCAGACCTTGATCGACCCATTCACAACGACAGGCAGTCTGATATGACCGGCATGGTAGTCGAATCGCACAACCACAGAGTCGACTCCCTCGTGGAATCCGACGTCCGTACTGCTTAAAGTAGGCAGAGTGAAGATGGAGTGCTCGATAGCTTCGTTCAGAGTAATCGTTTCGTATTCTACCTGCATCGATGCCGGCGCACCCTCGGCCACCACTTCCAAAAGGGTGGGCCACCGGATACCACCGAATTCCTCGAACTTGCGACGGTAGGTATGGATCGGAAGTTCGTCGACGAAACTGGTGGACAGGGCAAGCCGACCGGTCTCAACATCAAAGTAGCCCAGGACAGTATCTATCTGCAGCGGGACGAATGCCACCGCATGATATCTTTGGCCATCCTTAGTCAACTCACCCTGGTAACCAAAGGAACCCTCGAAACGATCAGGGAACAAGTACGAGAAGGAATTGAAGTAGAGGCCCTTGAGAATTTCGTCTAGCTCAAAACCTTCAAAGCGTGAGACCTGACCGTTCATGTCCCTCTGCCAGGCGATACGTCCGTCGTACGCCTGCACAATAGTCACCGGTCCAAACTCCAATCTGGAGTAGAAGCGATCGGGCGGCACGAAGTACTCCACAAACCGTCCCGGCATTCCGTTGAGAACCACCGAACCCTCGGCCTGGTACGAGGTCATGCGTCGCAGACTATCGACCGCCGCCGGACCGCCGAGCGATTGCACGAACAGGGAGTCGAGGTCAATGGCCGCCGAGGTCGCGGCCATCAAGAACGCAGAGAATATCGAAATCAGGGTCTTGTTCACTGGTCACCAGTCCTGTTTATGGTTGGTCAGGACTCTTGTGGTCCCGTCCAAGTGACGCTTTTACTACAGCTAATCTCGGTACAAGTTCCCGTTCGATCAAGTGTTGAACATGGCCACATCAAGAGCCGTCACCTCACCCGTTGTCCTTCGGCACTTTCAGCGCAAAAAGCATGTCGACAAACACGATCACCGCGCCCGCGATAAACGTCGCCTCGTAGCCGAACACAGACCACGCCACGCCGCCGGCCACCGGAATGACCACGGCCGTGACGTGATTAGCCGTCATGCCGAACGACAAACAACCGGTCAGATCCTCCGGCGTTGTGATCTTACGCAGATAAGACTTGAGCGCAATGGAGGATCCGAACAGCACGTTGTCCACCAGGTAGAGCCCAATCAACAGCGGCAAATAATCTACCACGGCATACCCGGCAAAAATGAACACCAGAACCAGAGAGCAACCAACCAGCACGATGCGTTCACCAAAGCGATCACTGATTAGTCCCATCCAACGGTTGGTGAAGATCGTGATCAGGTTGTTGACTAACATGATGCCGGCGATATAGGTGATGTCCAGAGAGTGGTTCTTGACCAGCAGAAAAATCGCAAAGGTGGTGAAAATGTGTCGACGACACCCACGAAGGAATGAAAGCGTATAGTACAGCCAGTATTTCTTCTTGAGTCTGACCTTGCGGCTTTCGGACCGGCCGCGATTGGCCGGCAGGGCCAGACATAGATACAATCCAATCGCCACCACCCCGGCGCCCATGATGTAGAAGGTGATGCGATAGTCCAGAAACAGGGTCAGCCCCATGACCAGCCCGGCGCCGACTAGTCCGGCCACTGATTCCCACGAGCGCAGTTTCCCCTGCGCCTTTCCCAATTCACTGACCCTCGAGAGGTTCAATAGTTGGGCTGAGTTGGTCGGTTCGAAGTAGTGGAAGCCGAACGACATCAAGAGCGTCGCGGCGCCCAGCATGATCAGCGACGGAGACAAACCGCTCAGAATAAGTC
>DAOVOW010000251.1 GCA_030629485.1 bacterium | reverse complement strand
TTGACCAGATGGCGCACGGTGCGGCGCTTGAACGGATCATGCAGCGTGGTCATAACCTGAGCCGGCTTGTTCAGTACGATGTAAGCGTGTTGGCTTACCGGTTCGACTTCGGCGCCGTTGACTTTCACAACGTCCGAGGATTCATCAACCATCTCACCCAACTGCGCGGTACGGTCGTTTATAGTGACCAGTTGTTGTTCGATCAACTTTTCGGCGCCTCGCCTGGAGGTAACGCCACAAATCGAGAGATACTTGTTGATGCGTATCAAATAATCCTCACGACATAACCGATTGGCACCGCCGCACGCGGTGTGATGTTCGCTGGGACGAACCGGTTTCCACAGATAATCTGCCCTGCCTCCCCCCCTATACGAAAAATCAGATGAGCACGCGCCGGCCACTTCGCAGAATCGTGAAGCGCCTGCGCCAACAAACAAAACCTACAGCGCTCCGCCGGCCGTATCCATGTCCACGATCACACCAGCGGGGTTATCCTCTTCGTTCTCAACGGTTGTCTCGGTCGCGGGTGAGTGGACTTCACCGCTCGCGATCTCCTCATCGGAGATTGCCGCCTCAGCCGGAGATTGTTCGCTGTCGACCTCGTCGGCTGTTGCCTCAGCAATCATGTTGAGTTCCGGCTCCGGGGTACCGGGTTCGCTGTCTTCGGCAGTGTCCTCAACCTCATCGGTGGATGGGTCATAAGTACCGTCAGCGACGTTCAACTTGGGAGCGACTGCCTCCTCCGGTGAGAGCCGCGACAGATTAAGCTTCGTCTGTGCCATCGGTTCATCGGCCGCGATCAATTCTTCGATCTCGGACATTTTTGGCAGGTCGCTGAGCCCGGTCAGTCCGAAAAACTTGAGGAACTCATCGGTGGTACCATACTGCAGCGGTTTGCCCACGGTCTTGGCTCGTCCTTTGATGGCGATCAGTTTCTTCTGGAGCAGATTGTGCACGACACCATCGGAAGCGACGCCACGCACATGCTCAATCTCGGACTTGGTCACCGGTTGACGGTAGGCCACGATAGCTAAGGTCTCCAGCGAGGCTCTGGTGAGGCGCATCTTGCGACGGCGGGCGAACAATTCCTGAACATAGCCGGCAAATTCCGGGACGATATAGAACTGAAAGCCGCCGGCCAGTTCGCGCAGGCGGAACGAGCAACCGGCCTCCATGTAACGATTGTTCAACTGCGCCACTGCCTTGCCGGCGGAACTGGGCGTTACTCCCTCGACCATACCGGCGATCTTGCGTGCCGGCAGCGGCTCCGGCGAGGCCAGAATGAGGGCTTCTATGATTGAGAGTTTTGATCCGTTTTCCATGCTTAGTTGATTACCTTTTCATGTTGCGAGTAGGAGACCAGATCGATATCGCTGTGTTCGGATGAGAACCGCTCACCACGATAAACCCGTAACTCAGCAAACGCCTTCGATTGAGACAGAGCCACGCGGCGGGCGCGACACAGTTCCAGCAGAGCGATAAAAGTAACCACCGCCACGATTCGCCGCGGAATGTCGGCAAACAACTGCGAAAAGGTGGCGAACTCCCGTTCGGCCAGGGCCTGCATAACGAATTCCATCCGCTGCTCCACCGTGAAGTCTTCCACGGCCACTTGGTGAAAGGGTTCTTCGCGGCGAGCCTCAAGAACGTCCTTGAACGCGCTGATCAAGTCGAACACGGTGACATCACTGTATTCATCGATCTCTGGGTCGATCTTCTCGGTGGGTAAGTCGGGGACGAAATTGCGTTCTTCAAGAATCGCCTTCTCCCTGAGTATTTCAGCGGCTTCCTTGAACTTCTTGTACTCCATGAGAGCCAGGATCAACTCCTCGCGAGGATCGGCTTCCTCGGGATCAGATTCATCACGCGGCAGAAGCAGCCTGGTCTTGATCCGTATAAGTGTTGCCGCCATAAGAATGAACTCACCGGCCACTTCCAGATTCAGAATCTGCATCAGGTCGATGTACTTTAGATACTGTTGGGTGATCCGTGAGATTGGGATATCATAGATATCTACCTCCTCCTTACGAATGAGGTACAAAAGCAAATCCAACGGCCCGTGGAACACGGCCAGATCGACACTGTAATCACCAGTCGCAGAGGTAGTGGCAGGTTCGGTCATTTCTTTTTGCCTCGATAGTTAATCTTCATAGCGGCGCGCACTTTCTCCATCACATTCTCGGCGCGACTGCGGGCACGGTCGCGCCCGGTGGCCAGGACATCCCAGACATCGTCGGGATGTTTCAGCAGTTCCGCCCGGCGGTCCCGGATCGGCTGCAGGGCGTTATTGAGATTGGCACTCAGCATCATCTTGCAGTCCACACAACCGAGTTCACCGGACTTGCAGACCGGTGCGATTTCGCTTTCCGGATCAGGCGAATATACTTTGTGAAGAAGATACACCGGGCACTTGTCCGGATGTCCGGAATCCCCCTGACGGATCTTCTTCGGATCGGTGTAGTATGACTTGACTATCTTCTCGGTTTGTTTTTCGGTCGCCTCGACCGGAATATGATTGTTGAACGACTTGGACATCTTGCGATTGTCCGACCCAAGGATCAGCGGAATGCTGGTGAGCAGCGCCTCGGGGACTCTGAACACCTTGCGGTAGGTATTATTGAATCGCTCGGCCAGGTCGGCAGCCAGCCAGATGTGTTTTTCCTGATCCTTCCCCACCGGCACCTTGTCGGCATTGTAAAGACAGATGTCGGCCGCCTGCAAAACCGGGTAGCCGAGAAAACCGTAAGAGTCTAACAGCTCTTTCTTCTCCTTATAGGTAGGCAGGCGTGTCAGAGTCGGCACCGTTATCAGCATTGAGAACAGGAGATGCAACTCCGAATGCTGCGCCACTTCCGACTGAATGAAGATAGCGCACTTGTTTGGGTCCAACCCGGCAGCCAGGAAATCGACACCCATCAGAAAGATTCGCTCCTTGAGAACCTTGGGGTTCTGCCAGTCCGCCGTCAAGGCATGCAAATCGACGATGCAGCAGAACATCCAGTACTCTTCCTGCAACCGGATCCAGTTGCGCAGAGCTCCCTCGAGGTTGCCGATATGAAGCGACCCGGTCGGCTGCATGCCGGACAGGATCGTCGGTTTCTTCACCGACGATTGCGGATTGGATTGACTTTCGCTCTTCTCGGACACAACACGCCTTTCCAGTTAGTCGCGCCGATTCTACGTATAACCCGGTGTCAAATCAATTAAAACTTTCGCTGTCCTGAACAGCAGACCGGCTTCACAGGATCTTCCCCGACAATAGTTGAGGGTTTCTGCTAATGTAAATTGAATCAAGGAGTTCGTGTTTTCGGGAAGTGGAACGACTTGTCATGCCGGACTTGATCCGGCATCCAGTTCCGGATTCGACCGGCTTTTGCCAGCATGACGGAGAGTGATGAACCGGATACACGGTACCCCACCTAAAGTGTACAGGCTGTGTCACAATTGTATGTTCCACTGGGTTCCTGCGTTCGCCGAAGGCGAGCGTGTGAACCGGTGGTTCTTAAGGCTGTTTCCCCACAACGCCTTAGCGAGAATCGCAGGGTCACAATCCCGACTTCGTCGAGATCAGAACCCTGCGAAACGGCTTTATGACACAGCCTGGAAGCGACAGGTGGGATCTTTCTTGGTGACACACCGGGGGGTTTTTCTTGCAGGCTGTTTGAACCTACCCGACGCTGCCGCTCTGGGTGGGGTACCGATGTCATGAGATACAACCAATCTCAAACGACCGGGTGGCCGTCTCAAAATATTGCATTTGACCGATGCTTGAAGCGTCGCTATTATAGAGTTGCTCAAAGGTGGTAGGCACCAAGTGGGCAACACTGGTTCCTGAGTAAGGAGGAGTTATGCGAGGATTATTTGTTGTAATCTGTATGATCGTTTTCACGGTGTTGGCCGTGACAACGCCGCAGACCAGTCGCGCGGCAGTTAGCCCAAGCTATCCCTTTGTAGTCGAGTTCGAGCCTTCGAGCGCGCTATTGATGGACAAGCCAATCACGATGACACTCCGGATTAAACCGCGCGCATCGACATCCCAGACTATGTCGGGAGATGACTGCGGTGACACCGTTGCCATTGAGTTGATTGGGGACCGAGGTTTGCAGGCGCTGGGCGCCAATGCCATGACGGGCACTTTCGGGGCCGATTCGACATACACAACCAGCTTTGATGTAATATTACCACCTGACGATACATCGAGCATCACTGTCTGGCTAAGAAGTCCCGTCAGGAAGATGAAAATCCAACGATGGTTCGTGACCACCGCCGATACAGTGGAATACTGGCACGGGAATCCACGAGAATACTTGTACAGTGCCAGACCGCGCTC
>DAOVOW010000256.1 GCA_030629485.1 bacterium | reverse complement strand
TGATACACGAGATCGATCTGGCGTTGATGTTCATCAAGTCGCCGATCATGAACATCCAGGCCTCGGCGGTGGCGGTGATTTCAGACCTTCCGGATATCGCCAACGCGCGGCTGACGTTCAAGAACGGGGCCGTCGCCAACCTGACCGCCTCGCGCATCTCACTCCATGCTATGCGCAAGCTGCGGATTTTCCAGAAATCCGGTTACTACTCACTCGATCTGGCCGCCAAGCAGGCTGATTTGTATCGTCTGGCCGAACGGGACGAAGAGGCCGAGGGGATGCGACTGCCGTTGGGAAAATCCGGTCGGGATGTCATCTATCTCAAGAAAGCAGACCAGAGCGCCGACATGCTGGGGACAGAGTTGGAGCAGTTTCTCAATGCGATCCTCACCGACACCGACGTAGCGGTACCGCTCGCGGAAGGGGTGGAGGCGCTACGGGTGGCGTTGGAAGTCCAACGGATCGGCCGCGAGTCGGCCGAACGCATGATGGCGCGGAGTTGACACCCAATGTCAGCACCAACCTTTTTCCTCTCAGCCGGAGACCCCTCCGGAGACAACGCCGCCGCCCGGCTGGCCGATCAATTGCGCAAGAAGGTACCGGAGTTGTCGTTGTTCGGCCTGGGCGGTTCTCGCTTGCGAACTCTGGGGCAGGAGCAACTGGCCGACCCGGGCGACCTGGCCGTGCTGGGGTTTTGGGAAGTAGCTCGCCATTTTCGCTTTTTTCAGAAACTACTCCGGCGCTGTGCCGACGAAATCCGCTCGCGCCGCCCCAACTGCCTCATCCTGGTCGATTACCCCGGATTCAACCTGCGATTAGCCAAAATGGTCAGGCCGCTGGGCATTCCCATCGTATACTACATCTCACCGCAAGTGTGGGCCTGGGGGCACAGACGCCTGAGGTTAATCCGAGAATGTGTCGATCTCATGTTGTCGATCCTGCCGTTTGAGCAGCAGTTCTACAAAGACAGCGGCGTCGAGAGTTGTTTTGTCGGACACTATCTGTTGGAGGATATACCGGCTGATCTGATCGCGTCCGAACCGCCGACCGACGGAGGTTTGGCCCTGCTGCCCGGCTCGCGTCGGCAGGAGATCGAGCGGATGTTGCCCGCGATGCTCGAGACGGCGTCTCGGTTCAGCATGAAATTCGGCACGCGCGCTGTTGTTGCCGGGGTGCGTGGCAGTTCTGACTATGAGTCCCTGATTCGAAAGCACCTGGCAGACGGCGTGACGGTGGTCTACGATGACGCGCGCCAGGTTATTCACGACAGCAGTCTGGTGCTGACCGCCTCCGGCACGGCGACTTTGGAGACGGCGGTGATAGGTCGACCGATGGTGGTGCTGTACAAAACCGGCTTTGTGACCTATCAGATCGCGAAGCATTTGATAAAGATTGACAAGATCGCGCTGGTGAACCTTGTTCTGAATGATAAAGTGGTGCCGGAACTGATTCAAGGGGAGGCGACACCGGATAAGATGCTGGCTGAACTGGAGAAGCTGTACAACGATGAGAGTCACTACGGCGCGATTCGTGCCCGACTCAACGAGGTGCCCTCGCTGTTGGGCGGAACGGGCGCATCCGAGCGGGCGGCGCAGATGATCCTCCAGACGGTCGAAGGGTTGGGCGCATTGTAGGAAACGGACGTGGCAAGGCCGCCGCCCATTTCACGGTAGCGATCAACGTCACGGCAACGATGCTGATACTCTACAAGTTTTTTTCATACCTCGTTTACGGGTGGTTCTATCTTATCGGTCGAACCAGGGCAGCTTCAGGGGATCATCTGTATCAGGGCAGGCTTGGTCTGATCGAGCGTCACGGCCCGACGCATCTATGGATACATGCCGCTTCGGTGGGGGAGATTCGCGTGATCAGTTATCTGGTAGATTACCTGCACAGGCAGCAGCCTCAAGTGAAGATCCACGTCACCACTATGACTCCGGCCGGGTTCCGCACCGCCTCCGATCTGTTGGGCGACAGCGTGGCACTCACATACTTTCCGCTCGATGCGCCACCGGCCGTCAGTCGCACGCTGGATCAGATCGAGCCGCGCGTTATAGTCATTGCCGAAACCGAGATTTGGCCGAACCTGATAACGGAAGCCACCCGTCGCAAAATCCCTCTGGTGCAGATCAACGGCCGCATGTCGGAAGGGGCTTTCAACCGATACCGGCGTATTCGATCCATGCTCAGCGACTTGATAAACAAATACGATCACTGGTTTTTGAAGACTGACTCCGATGCTGATCGCTACCATCGGTTGGGGCTGAAGGTCGATGCCGCTGAGGTCGCCGGCGACATGAAGTTCGATGCTCCCCTGCGACAGCTTTCGGATGATCAGAAGCGTGAGGTCCGCTCCCGGGCTGGGGCCTCGGCGGGTGATTTCGTCTTCGTGGCCGGATCCACACGCCCCGGTGAAGAAGCGATGCTGATCGAGCTATTCCGCACTCTTTCGGCCCATGACGGAAGCTTCATTATGATCGTCGCTCCCCGACATGTCGACAGAGTAAGCGAGATAACGGCGGAACTCGATAAGATGGAACTCCGTTGGCGTCTATACGATACCGAAACCACCGACGACAGTGGCTTCGACGGTCAAACTGACGCTGGTGATGGTCTGGTCATCGTGGATACGGTGGGTCAGCTTAACGATATTTACATCGCAGCCGACCTGGCCTTTGTGGGCGGAACGTTGGTTGACATCGGCGGCCACAACTTGCTGGAGCCGGTGTGGGGCCAGACGCCGGTACTGTTCGGGCCATATATTAACAACGTCCGCGAGGCGGCCACGTACATTGTTGAAAACAACTACGGACGACAGGTTAACAGTCTCGAACAATTGACGGCGACCGTTGAGCAGGTGTATAAGGGACAACTGAGTCTTGCCGTAAAGGCGGAGACAGATTTGACAGCTTCAACTACCGCTCGCATCGGAACCTATCTGCTGGAGATGCTGGGAGATGCTTGAACGACTCTGGAAGAAAATACTGCGCCGGCGAAGGTTCTCGCTCTGGACCCTGGCGGCCTTCGTACTGTGGTTGCTGTCCCTGGTATATCGGGCAGCCTTCGCACTGAAACGTCGTTCGACCGCAGGCAGGGTGAAGGCCGGCGTGCCTTTGATATCAGTCGGCAATATTACAGTCGGTGGCAGCGGAAAGACAACCACCGTCGAACTGCTGGCTCGTTTTCTCCTGGATGAGGGCGTCCGAGTCGGGATAGTTTCATCGGGCTACGGTCGCTCGGATCAAAGCTCAATTGTAGAGCCGGGGTATCGCATCCAGAATCTGGACAGCCGCGTCACCGGCGATGAGGTGCGTCACCTGGCCGACCTCCTGCCGCGAGCTTACTTCTCTATCGACCGCTCCAAGTCTCAGGCGGCGGTGCGGCTCGGCGAAACCGCCCAGGTGGATGTCATCATTGTCGACGATGGCTTTCAACACTCCTCGCTTCATCGCGATCTGGATATCGTGACTTTCGACGCCGCCGTTCCCAAGCGCTATATGAAGGCTTTCCCCCTGGGCATTCTTCGTGAGCCCAAGTCGGCCCTGACGCGTGCTGATATCATTATAATCACTCGGGCCAACTTGTCTGAGGATCCCGGTGAATTGCAGAAACAGATCAAACAACAATGCCCACAGGCCGACGTCTACCGCGCCCAGTTTGTCCACACGGAACTGATAGGCCGCGACCGTCGCCTGCCGGTCAAATACCTTGAGGACAAATCGGTGCTGCTCTTTGCCGGTATCGGCAATTTCCGACCGTTGGTCAGACAGGTAACGGCGCTTTGTTCCGATCTCGATCAGGCTATGGAACTGTCGGACCATCAGCACTACGACGACCAACTCCTTGAGCAGATCAAGGCCACCGCCGAGCGGCACGACTCCGATGTAATACTCACCACCGGCAAGGATTGGGTCAAGTTGGGCGACTTTGCTTTCGGGCGGGAAATATATTATCTTGCTCAAACGATTGACCTTGATCCGGGAGAAGAGAAACTGGTCCGGGATATAATGCAAAAGTTGCATCTGCAAAGGTGTTCGAGCTGATGGAACGTCGCTACGACTATCTGGTGATCGGTAGCGGTATCGCCGGGCTGTTCTACGCCATAAAGGTTGTCCAGCACGATCCAAAAGCCAGGGTGGCGATAGTGACCAAAAAAGGGGAGACCGACACCAGCACCAACCGCGCTCAGGGGGGTATCGCCGCCGTTCTCGCCGGCACCGATTCGTTTGAAGCGCATATCGAGGAC
>DAOVOW010000259.1 GCA_030629485.1 bacterium | reverse complement strand
GTGCTTTCGATGAGACCGCGTTTTATTGTATTCGACGAACCGACCTGCGGCCTGGATCAGGACGGTGTGGGGCGATTTATCCGGTTGTGCCGGTGGCTCAAGCAGCAGTCTGCGGGTGTCGCGATTATTACTCACGATGGTGACATCATTCATGCCCTGGCCGATCGCGTGCTCATGCTGTCCGGCGACGGTGGTCACTATCTCGTCGACAAAGAACGATTCTTTGGAGATTCGCAACTGGCCTCAGTCGTATCGTCGCTCACCGGCAACGATTTCGGGCCCTATTAGCAGGTTGTTGAAAAACGCCGCAATCTCAAAGTGGCTGACCCATGACAATTGGAGATTGCCGCGCTTCGCTCGCAATGACGGGATTATCATTTTTTCAACAACCTCTTAGAGGTTTTTTCTTCGGCTTGCTTGACTACGGTTGAAAACCTGTTATCATCCATCGGAAGATCATTCGGGAGATCATCCGACGTCGTGCTCCGGTCGGTTCCGGCATGTCGTTGGAAGTCCCTTTTAAGGTGATCCGGTGAGGTCACTAAAGGACGAAGGCAATTACTGATGGCAACCTTCACAAGCCTCGTTAAGCGCACTCAGGTTTTGAATTCATATTCCATTTTTCTCGATATAGGAGGTATCCTTGCCTGCCAAGAATGACGTCGTAATGGACGCCAAAAAGATCAGCCGGGCTCTCACCAGAGTCGCGCATGAGATTCTGGAGCATAACTCCGGAGCTGACAGCGTCGTGCTGATAGGCATCCTGACCCGTGGCGCCCCGTTGGCGCGCCGTATTGCAGCCACCATCCGCGACCTGGAAGGTGTGGAGGTACCGGTAGGACTGATGGACATCAGTCTGTACCGCGACGATGTTCACTCCAAGCTCGACCAACCGATCGTCCAGCGTACCGACATTCTTTTTGGGATCGTCGATCGCAATGTAATCATAGTCGACGATGTGCTGTTCACCGGACGCACGGTGCGCTCCGCACTGGACCAGATCGTCGATTTCGGACGACCTCGCACCATTCAACTGGCGGTCCTGGTCGACCGCGGTCACCGGGAGTTGCCGATCAGGGCTGACTACGTCGGGGCCAATATCCCAACCTCCAAGTCGGACCGGGTGGTGGTTCAGCTTGAGGAGAAGGACGGCGCCGACCAGGTACTGGTTCAACGCGCCGACAAGGCTGCGACGGGCAGAAAGAAGCCGGCAAGGGGCAAGAGCCGAGAAGCAGGGGGGAAGAAATGAGCCAACTAAGTTCACGTCATCTGTTGGGTCTCGAGGACACCCCTCGAAAAGATATCGAGTTGATCCTCGACACCGCCATAACCTTTCGTGAAGTGATCGAACGACGCATCAAGAAAGTTCCCACCTTGCGCGGTATCACGGTACTCAACCTCTTCTATGAACCATCGACACGAACCCGCATCTCCTTTGAGTTGGCGGAGAAACGGCTGTCGGCGGACACCGTGAACTTCAGTACTTCGACATCGTCGGTGAAGAAGGGCGAGTCGCTGCGCGATACGGTTCAGAACATCGAGGCGATGAAGATCGACATGACAGTGGTGCGGCATGGTTCTTCCGGGGCACCGTACTTCCTGACCCAGTGCATGGACACCAACATTATCAACGCCGGTGATGGCTGTCATGAACATCCCACGCAGGCGCTGTTGGACATGTTCACGATTCGCCGGAAGTACGGCAAACTCGACGGCTTGCGGGTGGTGTTGATCGGCGACGTCAAGCATTCGCGGGTGATCCGATCCAATATATGGGGCTTGAAGACTATGGGCGCGTCGGTAGCCCTGTGTGGACCATCGACTCTGATGCCGTACGAGGTCGAACAATTCGGGTGCGATGTCTACACCAACCTTGACGTAGCGCTGGACGGCGCCGACGTGGTCAACGTCATGCGCATTCAGGCCGAGCGGCAGCAGGACGGATTGTTTCCGTCGCGACGGGAGTTCTCGGCGCTTTTCGGTGTCAACCGCGAACGGCTCAAGCGGCTGAACAAGAATTACACGATCATGCACCCCGGACCGATCAACCGCGGTGTCGAACTGGCCAGCGACGTGGCCGACGGCAAGAGTTCGGTGATCCTCGACCAGGTCACCAACGGACAGGCCGTACGGATGGCCGTACTGTACCTCTTGTCCGATCGCGAAGAGAGGGAGACGGAATAATGGCGAGCAAGAAATACGATCTGGTTATAACGGGTGGGCGAGTCATCGATCCGGCCCTGGGATTCGGGCGTGACGCTGACGTCTTCATAAAAAACGGTGCGGTGTCGAGGATTGGTGCAGCCGGCAAGTCGGCCGGTTTGTTGAGAAGTTTCGACGATGATCAAATCGTCGATGCCGCCGGCAAGCTGGTGGTGCCCGGTCTGATAGATATGCACGTCCACCTTCGTGAGCCGGGGCGGGAAGATGAAGAAACGGTTATCAGCGGTTGTCGCGCGGCGGCGGCGGGCGGGTTTACGTCGATCTGCTGCATGCCCAATACGTCACCGGTAATGGATAACCAGGAGACGGTCAAGTTCGTGCAGGACCGCGCCCAGAACGCCGACGCAAGAGTCTACGTGGTTGGCGCTGCTACCAAGTTGATCGAAGGCAAAGAGCTCTCTGAGATCGGCGATTTGGTTAAGGTCGGCGCGGTGGCCATCACCGACGACGGCCACTATATACAGAACCCGGAGTTGATGCGTCGGGCGCTTGAATATGCCCGCATGTTCGACATACCGGTGATGCAGCACGCCGAGGATCAGTACTTGTGCAACGGCGTCATCATGAACGAATCGTACCAGTCGGCGCGACTGGGCATGGTAGGAGCGCCGTCGGTTGCTGAGGAGATAGCGGTGCTGCGCGACATCGCCCTTTGCCGTGTGGCCAATAGTCGACTGCATATACTCCACGTTACCACGAAAGGGGCGGTTGACGCTATCCGGCAGGCCAAGCGTGAGGGAGTCAACGTCACCTGCGAAGCAACGCCGCATCACCTGGTGCTGACCGACGATGAAATCGGCAAGGAGTTCAATACCAGCCTGCGCGTCAATCCGCCGCTGCGTTCGGTTCGGGATCGAGAGGCGGTTATCGAAGGTCTCGTGGATGGTACCATTGACTGCATTGTCTCCGACCACGCACCCCACTCGATGGAGGAGAAAGATTGCGAGTTCGACCAGGCGCCGCCCGGTATGATCGGTCTTGAGACAACGCTCGGTTTGGTCAAGACGTTTATCATCGACAAGGGATACCTGAGTTGGGCCGACGTAATCCGCAAGATGACGATCAACCCGGCGCGTATCCTGAACCTGCCGGGCGGTACGCTGCAGGAAGGATCGACAGCCGACATTACGATCATCGATCCCGACAAAAAGTGGACAGTGAAAGCAAGGGACTTCCGTTCTTTGTCGAAGAACTCGCCGTTTATCGGTTGGAAGCTGTCGGGACGCGCGTACAAGACACTGCTGGGGGGGAAGGTAGTGTTCGAAAGGTAGCAGGCGTAGCCTGTTCTTCGCGCTTCGCGCCTGTGAACAAATGTGCTGTCGGGCGTTTCTGCCCGACAGCTTTATCATGTCAAGATGGCAGGCGTTGCGATCAGCAATCGCTATTTCTCGTCGAGCGTGAACTCCACTTTGTAGGTAACCCAGACCGCTACCGGCTGACTGTCCTGCATCGCCGGATGGAACTTGCACTTGTAGGCTGCCTTGAGCGCCGCCTCGTCGAGTGCCGGAGTGCCGCTGGATTTGCCAACTATGGCCGTTTGGACGGAACCTTGTTTGTCCACCAGCGACTTGATCCATACCTCGCCGGTAATCCCGTCCTTCTTGACCGAATCCGGGTAGACCGGTGATTCCGTATAGATCATCTCCGGCATCGTTTCCACTTCGACAAAGTCATCCGGCCCCGGCATTACTTCGGCCGGACTTTGCTCTACGGCAGGAGTCTTCTCGACTTCCTGCTCTTCTGTTCCACAGGAACTGACCAGCACCAGCAATAGAACGGTGATAATCGCACCGATCTGATACATCATAGCACGGACTCGCATTATACGACCTCCTTGATTGTGCCCTGCGCCGTTCATCCGAACGACAGGTTTCGATTGAGTACTTCTTTGTCGACATATAAGGGGACGAACATCAGGCTGTCAATGTTCAATAATTGGTTGCCTGAAGCGGGTTGCCGTCACAGCTTGACACTTTTCGGGTCCACCGCTATCTTGCGCGACAACAAAGGAACGTATAT
>DAOVOW010000053.1 GCA_030629485.1 bacterium | reverse complement strand
GGTGCTGAGTGACATCGGATCATTTGGTGGTTTTTTCAAGCCGGACCTCGACGGCATCAGTGAGCCGGTGTTCATCTCGTCCACCGACAGTGTCGGCACCAAACTGAAGCTGGCCTTCCTGACCGGGAAGCACAACACGGTCGGTGAGGACCTCGTTAACCATTGTGTTGATGACATTCTGGTACACGGCGCCCGCCCGCTGTTTTTTCTCGACTACATCGGCATCGGGAAACTCGATCCCGATGTTGTGGCCGAATTGGTTGAGGGCCTGAGCCGTGGCTGTCGGAATGTCGGGATGGCGCTTCTGGGCGGCGAAACCGCGGAACTGACCGATCTCTACCAACCGGGTGAGTACGACCTGGCCGGGTTCATTGTCGGTATGACGGACCGCGCGAAAATCGTGGATGGATCGACGATCAAGTCTGGTGACGTTTGTCTCGGGTTGCCGTCGAATGGTCTGCACACCAATGGTTACACACTGGCGCGAAAGGTCGTCTTTGAGATCGCTCGTCTGAGACCGGAGGATTTCTTCCCCGAGTTGAACGGCACGGTTGTCGAAGCGCTGATGGCCGTGCATCGATGTTATGCGCCGATCGTCCAACCACTATTGTCTGAATTCGACATCCACGGAATGGCGCATATCACCGGCGGCGGGATTCCCGGGAATCTCAATCGCGTTATCCCCGATGGCTTGTGCGCCGAGATCGACAAGACTACCTGGCCGGTGCCACCCGTGTTCGATTTCCTGAGGGAGAAAGGGAATATCGATCCGGTCGACATTTATCGAACCTTCAATATGGGGATCGGTTATATACTCGTGATCGATGCAACCGAAGCCGATGCTGTTATCGCACGCATCGGCGAAATGGGTGAGAAGGTCTATCGAATCGGTCGGATTGTCAAAGGGAGTCAACCAGTTCTCCTGACGGAAGGCTGAACCGCCAACACCTTGTGAGCAAATACGATGATTCTTCTTTGTATAATGGATGGTTTTGGTCTTCGCGAGCCGGCACCGGACAATGCCATCACCGCCGCCCACACCCGCAACTATGACCGTCTCATGGCCGAATGTCCGCACACTGCGATCGACGGCTCCGGCGGGGCGGTAGGGTTACCCGATGGTCAGATGGGCAACAGCGAAGTGGGGCATCTCAATCTCGGTTCGGGCCGGATTGTCTATCAGGATATCACGCGTATCGACAAGGCTATCTCAGACGGCGAATTGTTCAACCATCCGATGCTTGGCCCGGCCATGGATCGCACCGCAGGTGAAAACAAGGCGATGCATCTTTTCGGGCTGGTATCCGACGGCTGCGTGCACTCGTCGCTGGAGCACTTGTATGCCCTGGTCAGGATGGCCAAAGAAAGAAACGTTGAACGCGTGTACCTCCACGCCTTTATGGACGGTCGCGACACGCCACCTGATTCAGGTCAGCACTACATGGCGCAGGTGGTTGCTAAGTTCGATGAGATCGGATTGGGAAAAGTAGCCACGATTTCCGGCCGGTACTATGCCATGGATCGTGACAAGCGTTGGGAGCGCGTCGAGCAAGCCTACCAGGCGATAGTTCACGGCAAGGGTCAGAGATTTGCCGATCCGGTACAGGCAATCAAAGCTTCGTACGCTGCCGACGTCACCGATGAGTTCATTGTGCCTGTGGTCATAGACAGCGGCTCACCGCACACCGGACAGTTGTCGGATGGCGACCTGGCGATCATTTTCAACTTCCGGTCCGACCGCGTCCGCGAAATCTCGCAAATGTTTCTCGGCTATCTCAACGACGGCTACAACCATCCGGACCACCCGCAGATCGAGTTGGTGACCATGACCAACTACGACGTCAAGATGAGCGAGGCCAACCCGGTATTCGAGCCGAACAGGCTGAACAACATCCTGGCTGACGTACTCGCACGGGCTGGCCGCAAACAACTTCGCACGGCGGAGACGGAGAAGTATGCTCACGTTACATTCTTCTTTAACGGCGGTGTCGAGAAACCCGTCGAGGGGGAGGATCGTGATCTGATTGCGTCGCCCAAAGTGGCCACCTACGATCTCCAGCCGGAGATGTCGTCGGTTGAGGTCACCGACAACGCCGTGAGAAAAATCGAATCCGGGAAGTACGACCTGGTGGTCCTGAACTACGCCAACTGCGATATGGTTGGTCACACCGGTGTTTTTGAGGCGGCCAAGAAGGCGGTCGAAGCGGTCGACACCGGCCTGGGACGGCTCCTCAATGCCGTAAAGAAGAAAAACGGTGTGGCCATCATCACAGCCGATCATGGGAACGCCGAACAAATGGTCGATCCCGATTCCGGCGGTCCCTTTACGGCCCACACAACCAATTTGGTGCCGTGCATTTTGTACGACCCTTCGGAAGCAGTCGGTCGTCGAGAGAGCGTTACGTTACGTGACGGTGGCATCCTGGCCGATATCGCGCCGACTATCCTGGACCTGATGGATCTCGAGATCCCGGTCGAGATGACTGGCAAGTCACTCATAGTGCGAGGGTGATCACTTGACCGGCCTGTTCAAAAGAATCGGTCGCATAATCCTCCCTGAAGATATTGCTCTGCGCAAGCGCCGACTGGAACTGCTGGTCTGGGCGTTCCTGTTATCCTTCGCGTTTTATCCTGAGTCCTGTGGTTTCATCGCCTGGTTTGCCTTAGTCAGGCCGCTATGGATAATCAGTTCGCTTCAGCGCCGGGCCGCCTTCAACGCCGCCTACTTCTTCAGTTTCTTTTTCAACCTGTTCTCGATCTACTGGATAGGGATGGTCACCCCACCCGGGATGGTCGCTGCCGTGGTGATTGTCGCCTTCTACTATGCAATCATCCTGATGGTCTTCTGGAAGCTCTATCGCCTCCGGCCCATCTTCGGAATTGTCTCGGTGCCCTTTCTCTGGGTCGGCATGGAATACTCTCGCACGCTCTCGCAGTTCGCATTTCCCTGGTCGGATCTCGGGTACACGCAGGCCTACTACTTGTATATCCTGCAGATCGTATCCGTGATATCCGTTCATGGTCTGTCGTTTCTGATCGTAACGGTGAATGTGCTGCTGTGGCAAGTATTCCGAAAAACCGTATCGCCGGAACGACGCGTCACCGCCTTGTTTGTGTCTATTGCAATTGTTGTCGCGCTGGTTGCCTATGGCTGGATCGAGATGCCTCGATTCCCTGAGGCCGGCAGTTATCGCCTGGCTCTGCTTCAAGGCTCGGTGCCGCTGGATGAAAAATGGAGTGACGGCAACCAATATCACAGTATCGATGTGTACGACTCGCTGACTCAGACAGTTGAGGACAGCACCGTCCAGTTATACGTGTGGCCGGAGACGGCAGCGCCCTGCTATCTCTCGCACGACCGGGCCTGCCGCCAACGGGTCGCCGAGGTAGCCCGCCAGTCGGCGGCCTACCACCTGGTCGGCTCGCTGGCCGCCAGCTATCATCAAGAGGGGCAGCGGTATTATAACTCCTGCTTTCAGTTCAACCCGACCGGTTGGGTCGAGCAATCATATGACAAAGTGAAGCTGGTACCGTTCTCCGAACAAGTGCCTTATCAGGACCACGTTCCATTCATGCGCAAGGATTTCCTGAGGAAGTACCTGACGTTTATCGACCAATACGATGTGCAATGGTGGTCGGATTTCCGCCCCGGCGATTCGGCAGTGATTTTCCGACTGCCCGACGCCAGCTACTCGGTGCTGATCTGCTTTGAGACAGCCTTTCCTGAGTTTGTGCGCCGCACCATTCGCGACGGCGCTCATTTCGTGGTCGGGATCACCAACGACACCTGGTTTGGCCGCTCGGTCGGGATTCACATGCACGCCCGAATCTTTATCACCCGGGCCGTTGAAAACCGCTGCTGGTTCGCACGCGCCGCTAACAGCGGCCTGACTTTCATAGTCGACGGCTATGGACAGGTGCGTTCGGAGCTTGAACCCTACACGGTGGACGTCCTGCTGGGCGATGTCGATTTGTTGGATGAGTTTTCCTTTTACACCCGGCATGGAGACTTCGTCGGGCGGTTCTCGTTCTTGTTTACAGTTTCCATCATAGGTATATTGCTGGCACTATGGTTTGCTGGAAAGATTATGTCCCGGCGCTCCGGTTCTGGTGCGTAGCGCTTTGGACTTTCGTAATCGGCCTCGGCCAGACAGCGTCCGCGATCGAGTGGTCCACCTTGACCTCGTTCAAGGATGTACGCCGCCTCACTGTTATCAATGACACTCTCTGGGCGGCAACGTCAGGCGGGCTACTGGCCATTCACGATGGAATTGAATCCATAACTGAGTACACCAATGTCGATGGCCTGGGGACGACAGATGTTTTCGATATCATCATGGACGGCAACGGACAGAAGTGGGTGGCAGGCATGGGACGCCTGGTGCGGTTCGGCGGGACTGAGTCCCGGCAGTTTCTGGAGAACGACGACAATAGTGATCCTTACGCCCTGTACCGAATAGTCGATCACGGTGACGACCTTTGGATCGGCACATCAATTCGTCTGGAACTGTTCTCAAAGACCAGCGACGGTGGAGAGTTTCCGTTCTGGTACACCAGGTTTGGCGACCTGGCCGATGATCCCGAGGTAAGGGACGTGCTTCTCCTCGGCGATTCCATCTGGCTGGCGACGTCGGCCGGGCTGGCCACGGCTGATATCACTGATCCGAGGATCCTGGGTCAGAGTTCAAGATGGACGACCTGGAGCACCGAGTGGTTTGCCGACGGCGGCCTGGAACGGGTGGTTGCCTGGGAATCTGACCTGTACCTGGCGGCATCGACCGGTCTCTGGAGACTTACGATCCTGAATGGTGATACCAACATCACGCGCCTCGACGTAGGGGCCGGTGTGCGTTTCACCGACTTGCACCTTGAGAATGACTCATTGTTTTTCTACTACGAAGGCGGCATGGGTGCTATTGTCGACGGCACGCCGACAGTCATTCCCACTCCCGGCCTGCCGGCGGCGCCGAACACCGGCGTCAGTTTTGGAGGACGACGTTGGCTGGCGGTTTCACAGGAAGGTATCTACTACGACAGCAATGGGACCTTTGTTGAGTTCCGCCGCACCGGACTTCCAATCAACCAGGTCAGCGATCTGACGGTCAATCGCGACGGCGTCATTACGGCCGCCTTTACATGGCAACCGGCGGCTACCCTCATCGACAATCTCTGGGAGTCCTATGATTTTTATGTGGGCGAACGCACGACCCTACTGATCTCGGATTCCAACGGTGTTCCCTGGCTCGGCACCAGGGGCAATGGTCTGTGGCTCCTGGGGGAGGATTCAGCCACCAACTACGATGAAGAAAATTCCACCCTTATCGGCAACACCGATGACCCTCCGAACGGATTGAGGTGGATCGTCATAAACGGCCTGGCCACCGACGGGCGGTATTTGTTCGCCGCCTGCTACCGAGCCGCCAACGGTTACCCGGTCGCCTTCGCCGACCTGGCCAATATCGATGATCCTGTCTTTGGCTGGGGTGCGCTTGGCGTTGATGATGGTCTGGATCATTCTTTCGTTGTATCGCTGGATTATCACAGTGGTTTGGTGGCCGTGGGTAACGAATCCAACGGTGTGTATGTCTGTAATGTAGGTGACAATCCCTTTGACCGCCCTGAGAATTCCTGCACCCATTACACCGAGAACAACTCGTTTCTTCGTTCCAATGACATTCGCGTTGTCCGCTTTGCTCCCGGTGGAATTCTTTGGGTGGGGACGAACGTGGGATTGTCGCGCTACGATCGCGGCATCGAGAGGTTCGTTGATGTCGATCTTCCGGCCGGCGTCGACCGGGATATTACCGATCTCGAATTCGATGGTCGCGGCAATCTCTGGGTGGGCACACGGGACGGCCTGGCTCGTTTCGACGCCACTACCGGACAGTTCGAGGTGTACACCACCAACAACAGCGGTCTGGTCACCGACCGAATCAATGCCCTAACTCTCGACCAGGCTACTGGAGACTTGTACATCGCTACGAACCAAGGCATCTCGCTGCTAACATCACCGGTGGAACGAATCGAGTTCGACCTGGAGCAGGTGGTGGCGTTCCCCAATCCGTTTGTTATCAACTCACCGCTCGACAGTCTGGCCTTCAACTTTGGTCGTCCGGATATGGTTCTTCGAATCTTCACCCCCGCCGGCGAACTTGTAAGGAGAATGGATGCCAACCACGGCTGGTTCGGCGATAATCAGGCGGGTGAAGGTGTAGCGTCCGGTGTCTACATCTACCTCCTGGAGGATGACCAGGGCAATATCAAGCGGGGCAAAATCCTTCTGGTACGGCAGTGATGGAAGTCTCGCGGCTGACAACCTCACGCCTGAACACCGACCTGTTGACGACACTCACGACTGATTCGTTGTTTGGCTCCATTGGGTTCGCCAGACTTTGGGAAACAATGGGCGGGACACCGGTTTATTGGGCGGCTCTTGTAGATGGAGAGATAGAGGCACTTTTATCCGGTGTCGAGTTCGGTCGGCGCCCGTTGAGGCGTTTTCAGTCCATGCCCGACGGCATCTACTCACGAATCCTCTCTGAGGTACGGGACAACTGCGCACGACAGGAGATGACCCGCGCCCTCTTTCAGGCTATAGCGAAAGCAGGATACGCCAAAGTATACGTTACCGACTTCCACGACCTGATGGAGGTTCCGGAGACGTATACCGCGCAGCCATGCCACACGACGGTTGTCGACATCTCCGACGAGAACTGGGAACCGCCGGACAGCAAACTGCAGTCGGAGATTCGTAAAGCGGAAAGGGCGGGCGCCAAAATAGAACGACTGGATGCTGTGGCACACATGGAAAGTTTCCTGCAACTGATGCAGGCTACGGAGCAACGACACGGAAGGAGACCGCGTTACCCTCCGCAGTTTTTCTCCGCTCTTGCGGAGCTTGCCGCCGAAGATGATCGCGTCGTGTGGTACTGGTGCGAGCATGAGGGTCGGCCGGTCGTTTCTCACATAACTTTCATTGAAGGCGACACAGCCCTGCACTGGCAAGTCTACTATGATAAGGCCTTCTCATTTCTCAAGGCCAATCAGTTCATGTTGTGGCAACTGATTGGTGAATTGAGACCACGCGGCGTTCACAGATTGAGTTTGGGTGCTTCGCCGCCGGGAGCCTCCGGACTGATCGACTATAAGGCCAAGTGGGGCGGCGAAGAGTATGCCTACAACTGCTACGTCCACAAATCCGGATTGGGTAGATTCTTGTGAATGCGGAGAACATGAGAGTCCTGCTCCTGGCCGACGCCCGAGCCTTTCACACCGAACGGTTCGCCCGGCAGCTTCAAACTCAGGGTTGCGATGTTCTGACCGCCTCGCTCGAGAACGGCACGATGGAATATCACCACCTAACCGGGCGAGGTCCGGTCAAGTCGCTGCACTACCTTTCGGTGGCGCCGCAGCTTCGGCGATTGATTGAGCAGTTTCAGCCGGATGTGATCAACCCTCATTTTGCATCCGGCTATGGTTTCATCGCAGCTCTGGCGCGCCGGGGAAATCAACCGCCGATCGTGCTCAACCTCTGGGGTTCCGACATCCTCATCGTCCCGCGAAAATCGTGGCTGCACAAAAGGAAAACGCGCTTCGCTCTTAGGGCTGCGGATTACGTAATCGGCGATTCGGAATTCCTGTTGTCGGCGGCTGAAGAACTTGTGGGCGGCATAGAGCGATCTGTTATCCCGTGGGGCATCGAACGCCGCTTCCTGAACTTGCACAAGGAGAACTACTCTTTTCAGAAGCCTCTGCGAATCATCGTTCCCCGGACGCAGGCGCCTGTCTACAACAATGAGTTTATCGTCCGAGCGCTACAACCATTGATTGCCGACGGTACCGTGCGCCTCACCTTTCCATCGTTCGGACCTGATGCGGCACGATTTCGTGATGTCGTCGCGCCGTATCTTGACAGTGGTATCAACTTGTACGATGCCATGCCTCGCGAGCAGTTCCTGGCCTTCATGGCCCAACATGATATTTACCTGTCGGCTGCGCGCTCCGACTCGTCGCCGGCGTCGTTGATCGAAGCGATGGCGCTGGGATTGCTACCGATTGTTGCCGACATCCCCGGTGTTCGGGAATGGCTGTCCGACGACAATGGACGACTCTTTGCACCGGACGACGATGATACTCTGCGCACTATTGTGACCAACATTGTCCGGGGCGACGACAGCTTCGCCGACCTGCGCCGCCGCAACCTTGAGAAAGTGCAGCGAGACGCCATCTTCGAAAACAACGTGGCAACTCAACTGGACATCATGCGTCGGCTGGTCGATCGGAGCCGTCAATAATGCCGTGCGTGCTGCTGATCTGCTACTACTTTCCTCCCCTGGGCGGGGCCGGCGTGGGACGACCGTTATCGCTTTTCCGACTACTGCCGTCTCACGGCATCCAGTGTGATGTCCTCACGGTCAAGCCGGTGGCCTATCGCGTTTTCGAGCCGGAGTTGCTCGAAGGTCTCGACACGTCTCACATCCATCGATCCGGCAGCCGCGATCCCCAGCGGTTACTGCGCCTGGTTGGGATTCGCCGCGTACGTGAAAGCCACATTCGTCGGGCCGGGTGGATATCAAATCTGTTCTTTCCCGATCCCAAAATCGGCTGGGTCGCTCCGGCGGTGAGGTTGGCCCGCCGGTTGTTGCGTGAGAACAACTACACAGCTCTGATCTCCACGTCGCCGCCGATCTCCTGCCATCTCGTTGCGCAAGCCATCCACAGAGAGACCGACCTGCCCTGGATTGCCGACTTCCGTGATTTCTGGATAAGTTACAAAATCGAAGATGTCTTTGCCGACCAATCGCGGCGGGAACGAGCCTGGGAACTTATCGGAACCATCAAAGATCGAGCCGCCGTCGTCACGACCTGCAACCCGACCATCAGTGAGTACCTTAGCGGCGGCGAAGTCATCTTCAACGGCTACGACGACACTTTGGCGCAACATTGGGGCGCTCCGTCGGATCGAACCGTAGTGAACATCGGACTACTCGGAACTTACGATGAACTCGTTCCCATAGAACCACTCTTGAGAGTGCTCTCGATGCTGCGCGAGGCATCACCCGAGTTGTTCAAGCATATCCGGCTGCTGCAAGTGGGACGAGTTGACGAAGGCTGGTTCCATTCGCTCTTGCACAAGCACGGGATGTTCGAACTCTGCACCTTGCACGGTTTTCAGGACCGACGTCGGTCGATTGAGATATTATCCGAAGCGTCTCTCTTCTATCTTGGCCTGGCCTCGAACAAAGAGCGGGGCATCATTCCCTCTCGTTTGTTTGATCTATTCGCCTCTGGTCGTCC
>DAOVOW010000334.1 GCA_030629485.1 bacterium | reverse complement strand
TTCCTTGTCGGTCTCGACCAACCGGGTGAGTTCGGCGCGAAGCTCATCGCCACGATCCCTGACCTGAGTCAACTCATCCTTGACTTTGTCGAACTGCTTCTTACCGATCGAGAGCCGACAAACCATCGAAGCCAGAGCGGCGCCGAGAGCACCGGCTGAGGCCGCCACCGAACCGCCACCGGGAGCCGGTGAGGACGACGCGACCTCATCGGCAAAACTTTCGGCAGCCACCGCCGAACCACCCGCCTCCTGTAGTTTCTGCTCTAGCACCTGAGCACTGGAGAAGTTCTCCATCCGCAAGTAGAAATCGGACACGTCGAGCATCGCCTCGTTCGGCACCAGCCCGATGATTTCCGACGAGGTGACATTCACACCATAACGAGCGGCTTCCGACTTGATCGTCTCGAAGACGCGGAAGATCGGCGTCTTGGTATAGTTCACCAGGTTCATCGATATCTGTACCTGATTGCGCTCTTTGATCTCAAAGCCGAGAGCTTTGACAAACCGATACCCACCCTTGAGACTGCGCACAGCGTCGGCGACTTTGTCGGCAATCCACTTCTGATTGGTGCCGAGATAGACATTGAACGCCACCAAAGGGAAACGCACCCCGATAGCAGTGGCGCCCGACTTGAGGTTCATCCTGGCCGGGCCGTAATCCGGCTTGCGCCTGGAGTCCTTCTCGATAGCCTCGATCATCCCCTCATACTCGCCGGTGCGTACCTTGGCCAGGTTCCTGCGATCGGCCCGCGTCCGCGCGTCTTCATACAGGAAGACAGGTATAGCCAGTTCCTCACCGACCTTGCGACCCAGCTTGTTGGCCAACTCGATCGCTTCCTCGATAGTCACTTCCGATATCGGGATGAACGGACAGACATCGCACGCCCCCATGCGGGGATGTTCACCTTTATGGGTAGTCATGTCGATCAGTTCGGCCGCCTTTTGATATCCGCGAAAAGCCGCCTCGACCGCCAGCGATGGATGACAAACAAAAGTCACCACCGCTCGATTGTGATCGGGGTCCATCTCCTTATCCAGGAGCACCACACCGTCTTCGGCGGTTATAGCATTACAAATGGCGTCGATCACTTCCGGACGACGGCCTTCGGAGAAATTAGGGACACATTCAACCAGTTTTGCCATTATCGACTCCGCACCTTCAGTTGTGTCAGTCGACCCGGGCATACGCCTCGGATCCGAATTAGAATTCCGCCAATATACGTGAAAACATCGCTATGGCAAGTAGCCTAGCGCTCAAATCCGAGTCTGAGACCCCAGGCCAGAAGAGGGATCATGATCTCATGGTGACCGACGAAATTGAACCCCTTCCCCACGCCGACGGTTGGTCGGCTCACTACGTTTTGCAACGGACGATACTGCAGGATCATATCGAAGTTAGCCGTGGTCAGCCGGCTTTTGTGCCGGTGTATATTGCGGGACACCGTCAGCGCCTTGAGAAACACTTCCGGCAGAATAACCGCCGAGCCGATATTGGCCAGCGCACCACCTCGGTCGATATCGGCACAGAGACTGCACAACAGGCGGAAATCAAGATGCGATGCAGCGGCGGTGACGGCGGCATCAAACTCCGGATGCTGCGCCACGATATCGGTGCCGATCCCGACATGCACCGTCACCGGTTTTTTCATCGCGGCTGCCCGTCCAAAAAGAGAAATCTTTCGGTTAGGCGCCTTTTCTCCATTGATGAAGACACCGGCGGCCTCTCCGAGGCCGATATCTCGCTCCTTCGCACACCGACAGACGGCTGCAAAAAACTCTCCGGTCTCCTTTACCATACCGAAAGACCCATCCGCCAGCCCAGCCTGCACATCCTCAGAGGTTCCGCCAAAAAAGGCCAGTTCGAGATCATGAATCAGCCCGGCCGAGTTGAACGACAACCCGGTAACAATATCACGTCGCATCAAATCGATCAGTATCGGCGAGAGTCCCACCTTGATAGTGTGTGCCCCTAACAGCAGATGAAACGGGCGGCCCTGATGGCGCGCTTTCACGACGCGGGAGATGAATTCCCTGAGGTCATCAGCCTTGAGAAAACGAGGCAGCGAATCGAAGAAATCACGCCCGCTTTTCTTCGCAGGACGACCAAGCGAATGCAACTGGGTCCGGTTCCGCCTTCGTGCGTGCGGATAACGCTTCACAAGATTAAGATCGATCGGAGTGGTCTTGCGAAATCGGCTGGACATGATTCAGAACGCCTCGATTTCGCCCAGCGCGAAGTCCGTCAACTCAGCCGAGATCGATCCCACCAGAATCTTGGACTTCATCAGCACCGGCATCTTGAGACGGTCATCGGTCAGCCAGACCTTCAGTCTTCCCTCGTGCTTGAAGACGCCGACCGATTGCGTCAGCGGTTCTACGACAATACAGTCGAAGTTTCCTGCTTCAACGGTGATGTTCTCTTTCTTGAGGACCTTCACCTCAAGTTCGTAGTTCTTGCCGTCGGTAAAGTTGTCCACGTACACCGACGTCCCGACTTTGAGTTCCTGAGTACGAACGAAGTAAAGCACACTGACGGCATCCTGCACCCACGGCGCCACCTCAATAGTGTCGCCTTTGTACACGGTTCGGTGCTCACGTTGATCGAAAGCGTAAGTGCGAGTAGAACGATAGTTGCCCTCGCGAAGGTTCTTCTCAAAGCGCCAACTGAAAAGACCGATGGCATCAATGATCGACTCCACGCGGTCATCGACGGTGTAAAACGTGGAGAAAAAACTATTGGAGTTTGCCCGAGTCACGATTTGATAACAGGGACGCCCACCGTACTCGATCAACCGCGCCACCTCCATGGAAGCCGTCCCGGCGTTGATAAAACCGTAGTTGATATCGAACGAAAACCTCTCACCGACACCGAAAGCTATATTTTCGACGTAGCGGTCAAACTCGACGGTATCGCTGCCCGGCTGTTCTTCTTCGGCCAGCGCCTGCGTGATCTCAAACTGCAGAGAGGCAAAGTAGAAAAGAGGTACCAGTCCGCAGAACAGAACAGCCATGGCGAGCGCCTTATGCAAGAATCTTCCGTCAGGCATTTGTCTTAGCATCAATTCTTTTTACAATTTCGTCCAACTGCTTGCCGAGATATTCTCCGATTTCCAGAAACGTCTCGTTGTACCGCTCGAGCGGCTGGCCGATGGGATCATCGACCCCTTCGCCCGATTGGCCGGGGTCGGGGAAATTCTTGAAGAGAAACGTCTTGTTCGCGGCCTTCTTGCGCAGTTTCAGCACTTCGCCAACATGTCCGGAAGTCATACCAAAGATAAGGTCGGCGCGGTCGATCAGGCCGCCTGTCAACGGCTGCGACTGGTGTTTCGAAATGTCGGCGTCCCAGATCCTGGCCGCTTCGACAGCATATTTGGTAGCCGGAAACCCCGACGCACCTACGGTACCGGCCGAGACCACTTCGAATTTTTCCGGACGCTGCTTTTCCAGCAAACCCCTCAG
>DAOVOW010000060.1 GCA_030629485.1 bacterium | reverse complement strand
TTTCATTCGTATTTACTCCCTTCGATCCGAGCCACCAGCGCCATAGTCCCGCGCCGGATAAGGTCAGAATTGGTGATGCCTGATTGCCGCGCGGCGTATTTGATCCGCGCTTTTTCCAAAGCCGTTACCCTGCAAAATAGCCGGGTGTCTGGCTGGTCGTCTGGTGGTGTTTTGTTGTCCATACGGCAGATGCTACACTATTCGTTGTGCGCACACAAGGGCGGCTGGCCCTAGTGGGTGGTGATTATGTGGCTTGACCTGTGCGCACGGGGCGTCTAGGGTGATGGGGTAGAGAGAGGATAAACCAATGATTACAGCAGAGCAAATGGCACACCTGCACCGGGCAATCTCGGGCGGTGCAGAACCGCACTTTGAGGAAATCCTTGACCAGATGATCTATGTGCTTTTCGAAACCGCAGACCTGAATGACATGTATCAGGCGCATGAGGAAATCGTAGACGCCGCAGGCCGGGGCCGTGATGAAGCCGACCGGGCGATAGAAACGCAACAGCAGGACGCCGAGGATGTTCGGGGATGTGATCTGTGTCACGAGCGCAAGGAGACTAGAATATGACTGATCAGCCTAAATGGAAATGCACTTTAAAGCGCAGAAAGCACCTGCAATGTTACTGTGCGCAATTTAGCGACGGCTCTTGTGTCCCGCCTTGGGTTATGCCTGAATACAGGGAACGGCGTGACGCGGAATTTGCCGCTGGAACCGACCGCAGCCAGTTCACATTTTTGGACCGGACCACCTATGCGAATTTGACGGAGGCCGCCCAATGAGCGGCTATCTCGGCAGCAAATACGAGCCACACGACTGCTGGCTTGGCCGATGGGGCATGGTGGCGGTTGCCGTGGTGTTCACCGCGCTGGTGAGTATCACGCTGGTGAAGGCCATAGAACACAACGCGCATGATAATGTGCAGAGAGAGGTGACGGAATGACCAAGACTCCTTGACGTTATAGCCGTGCCAATGTAACGTCATACCATCGCAAATAGTGAGGACGTTATGGCAGTTATAGATAGGTTCCCGCGCTATGAATTTCACGAAGATGGGTTCATTATATCCCGGGTAAAATCGCGCCCTAGAATACTAAAGCCAATAAAGATGGGCGCGTATGTTGGCTTGCAGCTTCTTAGATCAGATGGCCACATTGAAAAAGCGTACCTACACAGGCTGATTTGTGAGGCGCATCGTGGCGCGTGCCCCGATGGTATGGAGTGCCGCCACATTGATGGAGACAAGGCTAACAACGCGGCTTCAAATCTTGCGTGGGGGACAAAATCGCAAAACGAGGCGGACAAAACAAGACACGGCACCTTGCAGGTCGGGGAACGCAATCCGATGTCAAAGCTGACTGAAAAACAAGTTAGGGCCATGCGCGACCATCGGCACGAAACAGGCGAAAGTTACGCGAAAATAGCCGGGAAGTTCGGGGTTAGCACGATGACCGCTTACCGGGCTGTAACAAGAAAACTATGGAGGACGGTCAAGTGACCACACACAAAAATATTTACATAGCACTGGCTTCGGCGCAGGCGGACATGGGGGCCGTTGTGAAGGGGTCAACAAACCCGCACTTCAAAAGCAAATACGCTGACCTTGCGGACGTGATGAGCGTTGTTTTGCCAGCGTTGAACGCGCATGGTATCGCGGCATGGCACAGCGTCACATTCCCCGATGGCCAGAATTACATGCGAACAACATTGAGCCACGGGGAAAGCGAAACGCACATAAACTGCGACGTGCCGCTTCTTGTCTCAAAGAACGACATGCAGGGCATGAAATCGGCCACAACATACGCCAAGCGCATAGGGATCGAGAGCCTCACCGGGATTGCGCCAGAGGATGATGACGGGCACGCCGCGTCAAAGGCACCCCCGCCGCCACCGCAAACGGTATCGCCAGAGCAATTCGTGACGCTTCGGGATCTGGTTGAAACCGCCGGGGCCGATCTGCCGAAACTGTTGGCCGCGTATCGGGCACCTTCGCTGGAGCAATTCCCACTGGCCGCATTCGCAAGCGCGGTGGGCAAGCTGCACCAGAAGATTGACGCCGCGAAACCCGTCGAAAAGCCCGCCGATCTGGGCGGTGATGAAATACCGGAGTTTGGGCCAGAGGAAAGCAAATGAAAACCTACATGTATTTCGACATTGAAACCATCCCATGCCAAGACCCGGCGTATCTGGACACGCTCAGGGCCAAGGTTAAACCCCCGGCGAACATCAAGAAGCCGGAAAGCATTGCCAAATGGCTGGATGAAAACCGGGACCGGGTGGCGCTGGATATGCTGGCCAAAACCAGCTTTGACGGGGGGCGGGGCCACGTCTGCACAATCTCATGGGCCAAGGATGATGGGGAAATCCATGTGGCACACGCCGAAACGCTGGATCAGGAACGCGGGGTGATTGAGATGTTTTTCGCCAGCCTTGATCCGTACCACAGCGAAACCCTAGTCGGCCACCACATCAGCGGGTTTGACATTGGTTTTCTGCGCAAACGTGCTATTGTGCTGGGGATCAAGATGCCAGACAACGCCAGCTTTCCCCGCGACCCGAAGCCGTGGGATCGATCGATAGACGACACCATGACCATGTGGGCGGGGTCGAAAGACCGGATCAGCATGAATGACCTTGCCGACATTCTCGGGATTGAAGGCAAGGGCGATTTCACCGGGTCAATGGTGGCGGCGGCATGGGCCAATGGCGAACACCAGACGATCTCCGATTATTGCAAAGACGACGTGCGAATGACGCGCGAAATTCACAAACGGTTTATGAAGGCAGGATATTGATATGCAGCAACTTACAATCGCAGGAACCATCGGCAAGGATGCCGAATTGCGCAACACCCAGGCCGGGGATGCGGTGGCCGGGTTTTCGGTCGCAGTTGACAACGGCAAAGACACGTCGGGCAACAAGCGTGACGCCACATGGTTTGATGCAAGCCTCTGGGGCAAGCGTGGCACCGGTCTGGCACCCTACCTGACGAAAGGAACCCGTGTGGCTATCACAGGACGCCCACAGGCTCGGGAACACAACGGCAAGGTTTATCTCGGGGTGAATGTCGATCAGATCACGCTGCTAGGCGGTGGCCAGGACCGGCAACAGGCGCAGTCAGGTGACGGCTATGGGGCCGGGGGTCGCCCGTCTGATGGCGGGATGCAGGATGATGATTTGAGCGACATCCCGTTCAACGCCGAATGGAGGGTGTGATGGTAGATGTGAAAGTAGGCATCACATACGCCGAGAGGGGCAGCCCGGATGCGCGGCGGACTGTTGATCGGAATGACGGCACAGACAGCGATGTATTCCCGTTCGCGTCAGGTTCAGAATCGTATCGGGCTAACGGGCATTATAGCATGAATGTTATTTGCGGCCCAAAAGACCTAGTTGAAATCCCACCAGAGCCGGAGGATACGGAATGAAACAATCGAAGAAATGGTACGCGATGCGCGACGCGATGGAGGCGGCGGGAATTGTGCTTGATCAAGATGGGGGCGGGTTATACGGCGAATGGAATGGGCGAAAGGTCCGGGTGATTGAAACGGCAATGCTGTTTGAAGTGGGGGACAAAGATTTTGACCGCTGGGCCAATTCGGTTCTCGGCTGCTTCCATATCAACCCCAATCGGTTCGGCAAGCAACTGGCCAAATATGGCGACGAATGGGGGCTGATATGACCGACATGGGAACCGCCACCGCAGCGTATTTCGACCGCTGCGCCAAGGCCAACGCCAATGAACGCGGTGCCGATCACGACATGATCCTAGACCAAGTGGCTCGGGAACACGGTGTGCCATTCGAAGCGTTGAGTGAGGCCACACTTGATGCGCAATTCAAAAGGGCCGGGTAACTTAACCAAAGGAACGAACCCATGACCGAGACAACAGAAGCAATTGGAACGATAACAGACGTGGTGGCGCGCGTTGCTGTGGCAATGGAACAAGCTGCGATAGAACACGGGGCAGGTGCGGTTGATCTGGCTCTGTTGGCGTATCAGGTGGAGGCTATCCGGGGGCTGATGGTCGGGGGCTTGCTTGTGGCCCCGGCTGTGGCTTCGGTGATGGTGTTCAGGATGGTGTGGCGGGTAACTAATGATATGTGTGATGAAGACCCGATCAGGTGGCTTTTTTCAATCGTCTACGGAACGCTGTCTATGTTTCTTGGCTTGCTTGGCTTGGTGGACCTTATATCCCCCGTCCGGTGGATGGCCGCGCTTGGCTCACCTGAATTGATGATAGCCACCAAGGCGCTGAAAGCTGGCGGCTTGATGTAATGGCTGAGTTTTCATTCATCCGATCCAGCGCCGGATTGCTGCCCGCTGATGCCGATGGGAAGGAGTGGATGGAAAAGCTGCGCTACGGTGTCCGGGTCATTGCAAACGTTGTGGTGCCCCGGAACCCGAAATTTAACCGCAAGTTTTTTGCAATGTTGCACGTGGCATATGACAACCATGATTGGCCGGTGGTCAGTTATACGGGCGGGGAAACATCGTGCAGCTTCGATCGGTTCCGAAAGGACGTTACGATACAGGCCGGGTTCTATGCAGTCACGTGCAACACGCGCGGGGTGGTTCGCAAGGAAGCGCAGTCAATATCATTCGCCAAGATGGATGAAGCCGAGTTTGGCCAGCTTTACAGCGCGGTTCTGGACGTAATCCTGGCGGAGTTTCTGACTGGGTGGACAAGCGGTGATATGGATCACGCGGTGGATCAGATGTTGAGTTTCGCATGATCCGCCAATCAAGAAAGGATACGACATGAAAAGTTACCAAGAAGAAGCCGCAGCCTGGGATAAGTTTTGCCCCAATGCATTATCCAGTGATACTGGCACAAGCGGGCGGTGCTGGGGGGCGCACTGCATGGCTTGGCGCTGGGTCCGAACCAACATCAATAACCCGGACGACCCTACAGGCGATCTGATACCATCAGACGATACCTACGGGTTTTGTGGGATGGCTGGAGTCCCGAAGGAATGACCGCCAATCAATCGTTGCCACGTTGTCCTAGATGGGCTATAAAAACGGGGCGGCGGTGCTGAAACACCCCGACCCCATGATCAACCGCATAGGAGTGCGATCAATGACCAAGCCAATACCATCCCCGGAAATGTTGCGCAAGATGCAGGTGCGGCCATGAGCGATCTGAGAGACAAGCAACCGGCGTCCAGAGAGATTGACCTGACAAAGGACACGTTTGGATGCTACAGGTGGGAGGCCGTGATCGATGTGTGGACATATTTCGGGACCAAGAACAAGGATGTGTACGCGCGGAAAGTGACGCTGGTTTTTATGTCCGGAAGTTCACGGGCGGCATACGGGTTCGCCCATTCGATAAGCCACGTTTTGTCACTGCAACAAGACATACGGGAAACCAGAATATCAAGCCTCTTGATTGTGTGGTCATGAGCCGCGCCGTCCCGGAATGGATCGGGAAACACGATGATTCCGCGATACCACCACGGGTCCGGTTGCGCGTATTCGATGCCCACGGGGGCGTCTGCCACCTGACAGGCCACAAGATACGCGCCGGGGATCAGTGGGATTGCGACCACGTTCAGGCGCTGATTAACGGCGGTGAGAACCGGGAATCGAACCTCGCGCCGGCCATGCGGAAAGCACACCGGGAAAAGACGGCTGATGATGTGCGGATCAAGGCAAAGGACGCGCGGGTTCGGAAAAAACATCTCGGGATCAAGGCTAAGAAAGCGGTGTTTCCGGGGTCCAAGGCATCACCATGGAAACGCACGTTTGACGGCCAGACTGTTCGCCGTGATGGCAAATGAGAGGAAAGAGAATGACTGAACAATACAGACACCCAATGAGGTCCGTAGAAATCCACACGTTTAGCCGATCTGGGCCTTCAGAAACTGGCGCAGCTTGGCGGGCACAGTTCTACCCTTACGACACATATCCGCTGGTGTTCAACGGGAATACTGAAGCCGATGTTATCGCGCGGGCTGAAACATTCCGTGATGAAGTCGTCGCGACCAACGAGGCGGCGTATATCACCCGCAGAGAGAACAGCGCCAAGGCAACGGCGGCGGCGCTGGCAAAAAGGATGGCCAAGAAATGACCAAGCCAGACATACACACCATTCACGACATGGAACCGGGCGTTGAATACGACTTCGACACTGTGACCGTCCACGAGGATGATGCCGGGAACAGATGGGTTGAGGGGCAGATCGGCAAGCAGAAATATGTCGGCGCGACCACCCCCAAGCTACGCACGGTAATCACCGGCACCACAATGGCACAGGGCGAACTGGTCAGCGAACACGTTGACTTTGTGATGGTTCGCATCGCCACGGTCCGCGATGGCGACAAGGAATACACCGGGGTGCTTATCCCCAGCAAGAACGCCGAGGAATGACCCTCAGCTACCGCCCGGGGCGCAAGCCATTACCTTTAGCCGGGCCGGGCGGTTATTACACCACGAGAGGAAACGACATGACCGACAACACAAGCTACCGCGTATCCGCAGCCGAGTTGCGCCAGTTCGTTGAACGGATGGAAAAACTGGATGTCGAGAAGAAAGACCTAGCCGACCTGCAAAAGGAGGTGATGGCCGAGGCAAAATCCCGTGGGTATTGTCCGAAGGTTCTGCGCAAGCTGCTTTCCATGCGCAAGCGGACCGCCGATGATCTGGCTGAGGAAGCCGCTATTCTGGACATGTATACCGAAGCGTTGGGAGTGTAGGATGAAGATCGACCCCACCGCCAACATCCGGTTTGCCGAGGTTGCGAACCTGATCCCCACGCCAACCCTGTTGCGTCTGATGGGCGATATAGCCTGTCACCGCCCGGACCTGACATCTGATGGGCTGAATGTGCTGACCCGCAGGTTGGAGAGCAAAGCAATGGAGGTAAGCTGATGGCAAATGAACCAGAACGATACGGCAGAACCCGTGTGTCCAAGATACGCGCGGCCTACAATGAATTGCGCAGGGCAATCAGGGCCGGTGATCTGGATGCTGCGGAATCGGCGCTAAACAGGTATGAGCAGTGGGCGGATTACATTTTCACGAAACCAAACGACAAACAATGATGCCGCCCGCCACCTGAGTGCCCCGGATTTCCTTCGTCGGTGGTCCGGTCAGGTGGTAGGCAGTTAGCGGGTCAATGATGGCCCGCGTCCCCGTCCGGCAATATCTTGGCAGTGAGCCGGGCGGGGCTTTACCAACCACCCATCAGATTCCAACAGGTATCCGATACCGTAAACCGCCGTGATTGTGACCGGCCACCCATGCCGGCGGATTGCATATCTGATCCGTTTCACGTGCGCGCTCAGGTCCAGGCGGGTGATTGCCCTGTTGTGCATCCCGATTTCGTATTCAGCCACAGCGGAAAGAGCGTCGTAGGTGACTACTCGACCGTTTGAGGCATGGAGGCGCATCAGAAGCGCCAAGGCTGTTGTGGGTATGGCTGGGTTGCCGAGCCGGTGCAGGAAATCGCACTTGTCCTGATTGACCCGGCACTGGTCCCCGTCGAGGATGCTCAGAAGGTAATCAATGGCATCCCCGGCGGTCATTCCTTGGATCGCTAACCGGTGATTAGGCTGCATCGACTTCCATCTTGGTTAGCATCGCCTCGACCTCAGCCCCGGCTTCGGCAGGCGTGGTGCCGATAATCACAATGTCGTCAACTGTCGGCTCGGTCCCGTCCACGGGTCGGTTCAGAACCGCATAGGCCCCGAGTGTTCCATCGGGCTTGGGGATGTCGAATATCGTCAGTTTCATGGTAATTTCTCCTATTGTATCGCCCCGGCCCATGCCGTGCCATCATCAGCGACCGCAGTGCCGTTCTGGTCGTATGGGTATGGGGCCAGACCCGCCGCGATTATCGATAGTGCAGAGGACGCGCCGGGCGTGTAATCACCACCACCAGCGCCTGTGCCGGTGAATGAAGCATCAACGGCCCAATCAGCGACAAGGGTTGTTGTTCCGTCCCCATTTTCGTTGTCGAGCGGCTCGACCTCGCCCATCCAGCTACCAGCCTGGTACACGTCATCCTGGCTTGAGCCGCTCAGATATGTGCTACCACGATGCTGGACCTTGAACATGGTGGGCCAGTTGTTGATCTGTGTTCCGTCCGTGGCAAATACGTCGCCCTTGGTGTTGTAGAGTTCCTGGACGTTGAACTTGTGGGTGACGTGCTTGGCGGTTGATGCGGCATCAGAATATGCGACTATCGACCTTGTGCCGACCTCGGTATTTTGCATAAACACAGCGTTATTCATTTCGCCTGACGTGCCACCAATTGATGTTGCTGAAGTCAGTGTCCCCGTGCGCTGTTCAAACACATTCCCGACCGCCGCGAATCCCATCGCGTCACTTTGGTCATCCCACAACATAAGTATCAGTTGCGCCGCGTCACCAAAGAAGTTCCAGCCGAAGAACTGTCCCTCGCCAGCCGCTCTATTTGTCACGGACGGTTTTTTATTCACACCAGATACATTCAGGTCGTAACAGGCGACTGCGTTGTAGGTATTTGACCGCAAGAAGGGGCCCGAGCAGCCTATGGCCAGGCTTTCCTGCGCGGAAGACGAGAACGATTGGGCCTGTTTTAGATCATCGCCGGAGTTCTCAATGAATGTCACGTAGCCAGCCGACGCTAGTATATAGCCGTTGCCGGTAAATCCGTTGGCGTCCCACACCACATTGGTCAGGGTCACGCGGTTGTTCGTGGCCAGCAATGCACTATTATCCAGCCAGTAAACATCACTGGCTATCATCTGTATCTTGAGGTCTTTCAACTCAATCAGGTCGGGCAGATCGTCAAAGTTGTTCGCCGCAGGGCCCTGATAGATGAACCCTGTGGCATTCA
>DAOVOW010000073.1 GCA_030629485.1 bacterium | reverse complement strand
GACAGCAGTTCGGTGCAGAACCCATCGCACTTTTACGACAACCCCGGCGCTTACGATGTCACGTTGTCGATCGGGACCGACAGTATGGGGACCATAACCGATGTCAAAGAAGGCTACATCATACTGTTGGCCGACACCCTCAGCTTCGAGGCTACTACCGGCACGCCTGGCTCACAGGTAGTCATGTCGGTGAACTTGAAGAACTCTCAGGAACTCTCCAAGCTGGTCATACCGTTGACGTTCGACGATTCCCCTTTTCTGACCTTTGACTCCGCCACCCTCGGCCAGCGCACGCTGTACTTCGAACGATTTCAACTAGTCGGGTTCATACCATCCTCTAACAGTTACGCCTATGAACTCCAGGCCGACGATGGGGGCGGACGGCCTCCCTTAGCCGCCGGTGACGGTGAAATCATGCAGCTTCATTTCAGCATCGATGCTCTGGCGCCGCTTGGTACGACGATTGTGGTTGATACTACCTCATCCCCGAAGGTATTGGAGCTGACATCTGAGTTTCTCGTGTATGCGCCGGCGGTGATAGAGGGAACGCTCGGGGTTACGGGTAGTGTGCGAGGTGATGTCAACGGTGATATGGAGATCGACATCTCCGATCTCGTGTACCTGGTTGATTACATGTTTACCGGCGGACCGCCCCCGGTCAGTGAGATGGCCGGAGACGTCGACGGCAGTGGACAGATTGATATTTCAGACTTGGTCTACTTAGTCGACTACATATTCAACGACGGCCCACCGCCACCGGCGTAAAGGCTGCCTGTTAAGAATGAAAACTGGTGCCGGGCCGATGTCCGTATCGGCCTGGTACATGGCTAGACAAGTTTGACCGTGCCACCCAACCTTCTGCTGGTAGCGCGGGATACCTGCGACCTCACCAATGGCGCATCACTCTCTGGTGCCGGTGCAGTCAGGCGACCTGCCTGACTGCCGTGAGGTTTGAGAGTCTGCGTCTGACAGAGTCACCCGACGACAGTTAGAATTGTCCATCACCCTTACCAGAACAGAACCTCATGCCGAGCGGAGTCGAGGCACGAGCGAAGTCGAAGTTTGACGGCATCACGACCGTTTTTATCTATTGCCCACCACGCAATCACCACATATCTTGCCGGTGTAGAGATTTGCCGGTCGGTATCGGTCGATTGGAATAATGTGATGCCCCCGTAGCTCATCCGGATAGAGCATCTGCCTTCTAAGCAGAGGGTAGCAGGTTCGAGTCCTGCCGGGGGTATTTGATTTGGGTCCGCAGTTTTCATTTGGTGCCGGGCGCATCTGCTCCTTGCTTCACTCACATGAACCGCATAATCGTCATAGGATCCAGTTGCTCCGGGAAAACGACGCTGGCCTGCAAGCTGGCGGCGGAAACCGACATGTCACACATTGAATTGGATTAATTATTCTGACTGCCCGTCTGAAGTACCAAAAGGAGCAGGAGGGGAAACATGAGAAATTCACCGTTGACTGACACGGCACTGTCCTTAGACGCATCCTAAGGCTACCATATCGTAGAGAACTCCTGTCAGACTCTGGGGCTAGTTGTCGCGATCCTGGTGCCGCACAATTTCGCCCTCGATCATGTAGATGACGTCTTCGGCGATATTCGTGGCGTGATCTGCGATTCTCTCAAGATCCCTGGTAATATTCAGCAGACTGATAAGAGACTCAACGTTCTCAGGATAAGCCTGAATCTGTTTCTGCACGTAACGGTAAGCCTCTCTATGGAGATCGTCAACTTGATCATCACTCTGGATCACCTCATGTGCAATGACAATATCATGTTTCACCAGGGCATCAACACTCTGTTTGACCATCATCGTAGCGGCGTCCAGCATAGATTCCAAATCAAACGAAGGGGTTCCGTTGGATCGTGTGGTTAGATCCCTGGCGCCTTCGGCGATATTAACGGCCAGATCTGCGATCCTTTCAAGATCGCTGTTAATTTTTAAGACGGCTACGACGTACCGAAGATCGGCTGCAACCGGTTGATGAAGTGCCAGAATCTTCAGGCAATCTTCCTCCACTTCGATTTCATACGAGTCGATAGCCTGATCTGAATCGATCACTCTGTCAGCCAGTTCGATATTCCTCTCAGTAGCGGCTTTTACGGCCTTCTGCAATGCCTCTTCCACCATTGCAGCGAGACGTAGTATTTTTTTCTTGAGTCTTTCGATCTCATTCTGAAAGTGTTTGGTCATGATTGCTTTCCTGACTTAACCGAATCTTCCGGTAACGTAGTCTTCCGTCTTTTTCCTAGCCGGTCTTGTGAATATCTGTTTGGTAGGTCCGTATTCAATCAAACGCCCCTCATAGAAAAAGCCGGTATGATCAGAGACTCGTGCTGCCTGTTGCATATTGTGCGTGACGATGACGATTGTGTACTGTTTTCGCAATTCTCCGATCAGATCCTCGATCTTCGCCGTTGATATCGGGTCGAGCGCCGAGGCCGGCTCATCCATGAGGATCACTTCCGGTCTGATCGCTAACGCCCTGGCTATACATAGCCGCTGCTGTTGACCGCCCGAAAGCATAAATGCGCTATTATCCAACTTGTCCTTCACCTCTTCCCAGAGTGCTGCCTGCCTTAGCGACTGCTCAACAACCTGATGGATCAATTGCTTGTTCTTGATACCGTTGACACGCAAACCATAGGCAACATTGTCGAAGATCGACTTTGGAAAGGGGTTTGACTTTTGAAAAACCATCCCGACGCGGGTGCGAATCGCAGATGGGTCGTCGAAGTCTTCATAGATATTGCGGCCGTCAAGCAGTACCGTGCCTTCCATGCTGGTCCCGGGAATAGTCTCATTCATCCGATTGAGCACTCGCAGGAAAGTTGACTTGCCGCAGCCAGAGGGACCGATCAATGCGGTCACGCGGTTTCGCCTGATCTTCATCGAGATATCAAACAATGCCTGAACGCTACCGTACGAGAAATTCAGGTTTTCGACAATCATCTTGGATTTGATATCTGGCTGCAACTCGTCCGATACCGCCGTTGTGACACTCAGAACCTTCATGCTGTCGGTATTACTGGGCGCTGACACGGCTTCTCCTCATCCGCGATCGAATCAGGATCGCTACTGAATTCAAAGAAAACGTTAACAACAACAGTACCAGGACCGTTCCGTAAAGGAGTGGCTTGGTGGCTTCAATATCCGGTGACTGCGTTGCCATGACATATACGTGATACCCCAGTTCCATGAACTGATCGTTTAGTTTGGTTGGCAGGTAGGGTAGATAATAAGCTGCACCCGTGAACATAATCGGGGCGACTTCGCCCGCCCCTCGTGACACTGCCAGGATGGAACCAGTCAGAATGCCCGGCGTTGCCTGGGGAATGATAATGCGCCAGATCGTCTGCAATTTAGTGCCACCGAGAGCGTAACTGGCTTCGCGAAGTTCGCGTGGGATCATACGCAACGCCTCTTCGGTCGATATAATTACAACCGGCAGGGTAAGCAGGGCTAGTGTCAGCGAAGCCCATATGATTGCCGGTTGACCCCACACCGGTCCTTCTTCGGGATAGAACAGCAAATCCAATCCACCGCCAACAAACGCAATGAAAAAACCGAGACCGAAAAGACCGAAAACAATCGAAGGCACTCCTGCCAGGTTATTGATGGCGATCCGGATCAGACGAGTGATTCGCGACTTCGGCGATGTGTACTCCTGCAGATAGATGGCCGTAAACACACCGATCGGAATTACTGCAATGACCATCAGGATCACCAGGGCCACGGTACCGAAGATAGCCGGGAATACACCACCGGCTTCCATGCCTTGTTCAGGAGGATGGGTCAGGAATTCCCAGCTGATGGTACCAATGCCACCGATGACGATGTTGCCTATGATGACTGCCAGCATGAGAAGAATTATCAGCACGGCCAGGAAAGTCAGGCCCCGGGGAATAAACCCCCGACGCTTGCGTCCGAATTTCAGATGACCAACCACTTCCAAAGAGTTGGTGTTTGGCTGCAACTCTATCGTCTTCATGTCGCCTTCCCTTGTAACCGTTCTTTGAGTCGGGTCAAAACGATGTCACCACCGAGGTTTATCAGGAATGTGAACACAAACAGCAGCGACCCGATCATAAACAGTACATGATAATGGGTATCGCCAAACACTACTTCGGCCAGTTCGGCGGCGATGGTGGCAGAGAAGGTTCGCACCGAATCAAGAAAACTTGCTGAGACAATTGCCGCGTTACCAGAGGCCATAAGCACAATCATTGTCTCGCCGACTGCGCGACCGAAGCCAAGCACTACACCGGCGGAAATGCCGGGAATCGCAGCCGGTAGAACCGTAGTTAATGAAACTTGCCAGGGGTTGGCACCCAGTGCAGTGGCTGCGTCGCGAAGTGAATGTGGCACTGAAGTCATCGCATCTTCAGCCACGGTGAACACAATGGGAATCACCGCCAGACCAAGAGCAATGCCGGCGTTGATGGCGTTCAGCCTGAATGTCAGTCCCAGCGTATTCTGCAGAGCAGTTGCCAAAACCATCAGAGCAAAGAAGCCGAGAACAACTGAGGGAATTGCAGCCAGCATTTCTATCGCGGGTTTGATAATCTCACGTATGCGCCGGGAAGCAAACTCCGAGCAGTAAATCGCTGCCCCGACACCGAGAGGAACGGCAAACAGCATAGCTACCAGTGAAGCCTTCAGGGTGCCGATAAACAGAGGCCAGAGAGAGAACTTTGGTACCTCCGAGTTCGGTTGCCAGGACCATTTCGCTTCCCGCCCTTCGTAGTACTGCTGTTTGAACACCATCTTGTCCAGACTGGCGTCTTCTTTCACGTAGTCATCGACAAAGATTGGAATGGCTTCTTTGAAGATGAACACAAAGATCAACAGAATAGCAATCAGGGCTACGAAGGCATTGACCGAGATCAGTTTCTCGCCAAAGAACTCGCGCCATCGCGACTTTGGTTTGAATATCAGTTGTTCCATTCGTTCTCAACTAACATGTGGCGCAACGCCCAGGGAACGTCGCGCCTCTATTGTTGCCAGCCAACCAAGGGGGACTGTCGAGTTACACTAATCCAGCATCTCAGCCAGAGCGCGCTCTTTAGGCAGTGGGACGTAGTCCATTGCAATAGCAACCTTCTGACCTTCTTCAGAAAGCGCCCAGTTAACCAGCTTCTTCAATTCGCTGACCGGTTTGCCGTTGAAGAACCAGTACAGATCACGGGAGATTGGGTAGTTACCGTTGGAGACGGTTTCTGCCGTTGGCAGCACTGCCGGATCGTTATCGGTCTCGCGTACTGCGGCAAACTTTACTCCGGTTGCCCAGGCAATACCACCGTAGCCGATTCCGTTCTTGTCTTTCGAGACAGCATTGACGACAGCAGCCGTACCTGGCAATGTCTGAGTGTATTCCGAATAGTCTTCCTTGTTCAGAACTTGTTTCTTGAAGAAAGCGTAGGTTCCGGAGTTGTTCTCGCGACCATAAAGAATGATACGAGCATCCTCACCGCCAACTTCTTTCCAGTTCGTTATGGCCCCGGTATAGATGCCCTTCAATTGTGCGAAGCTGAGTTCCTTAACCGGGTTGGCTTCGTGCAGGAAGACGGCGATGCCGTCAAGAGCTACTGAGATTCTATACGGCTTGATACCTTTTTGCTCAGCCAGTTTGTATTCTTTCTCCTTCATATCGCGCGAAGCCTCACAGATGTCGGTTGCGCTGTTCAGCAACGCAGCGATGCCCGTACCGGAACCACCCCCTGAAACCTGGATCACAACATCCGGGTTCTCTTTCATGTACTCTTCCGCCCAACGCTGACCGAGTCGCACGAGCGTATCAGAACCCTTGATTGTAATCGAGTTGCCAGCCACCAGCATACCGCAGGCAAAAACCAGCACCATTCCGATTATCACCACCTGTTTCACGATCGTCTCCTTCCTCTATAGTTGCTGTATTGTCTCTAAAACTTCAATTGGAGGTCTATTTGCATTCGGTTGAAACCCTCGGTTTCCTCTGCTTCCAGACCGATCTCGTTTATGAAGTAGCTTGCCTTGAATGCGGTATTAGCTGCCAGTTGAATGGCCCCTCCGACCTCGTGCCCCTTAGCATCCGTGCCACCACCTCGGAAGTCCGAGTCTGTAAACATCCCCAGGACCGCATCTGCTTCAAGATTGCGGTAGATGTATCGGAACTCCCAGGATCCCGGTTTCTTGGCCTTGCCCACCCGCAAACCAAAGAGCCAGCCGGTATTGAGACTATCCGCCGCGCTGTTGGTCACGTAATCAAACATGACAGTAACTGGAGTGCTCTCGAACTTGTGCGTGAATTCGCCAAATAGCTCCATGAGTTCAAAACCACTTGCATACACTTCAACCGTGTCTTCACCCGAAACGGCCTCTACAATTGAGTTGCCCATTGCATCATCATGGTCAAAAAACGGCTCAAAACCCTCTGCGTTGACATAGTTGAAAATACTACCACCGATTGCCACGTGTGACTTTTTCTCGTTGAAATGGATGCGACCCACCGCCTGACCGGCTGCGATGTATGAATCATCAGAGGAGGAACGCTCGTCGATCCAGAGTCCGGCGCCTATCAAAGTCAGGTCGAAGTCGCCTGATTTCTTCTTGAACGCGGCCACGCCACCTTCCGGATTCCAGTCGCCATCCCATATCAACTCTGATTTTCCCGGCTTGAAGAACGGATTCTTGAACTTGCCACCCTTTACATTCAAGCCCGGCAACCGGGGGTGACTTGCTTCGAAGTAGGCGAGATCGATGCCGATCTGTTTAGTGCTAAAAGCTCCATCCAGAGTCTGGTTGGTCGATACAGGGTCGTCAGAACCGGTGGCGAGTTGGATACCCACTTTAGTATACGGTGAGACATCACCAAAGATGCCGAGACGGGCACGAACGCGATGCCTGTAGCGGGCATCCTTGTCTTCCTTGTCAATCATTTCATGACGATAGCGAAGATCTCCTTTGATCTTGACCTTCTCCCACCAGTTTCCCGCCATTCCGGCCTGAGCGAACACTACCACTGCTGTTAGCGATAGAAGCAGTGCTCTCACCAGCGTGCTCTTGAGCACGTATTCCATAGTACCTCCACTAGTTGAATGTTAATACAACCCATACGCAGGCAAATTAGTACTCAGGATGTTAAGAATATGTTAAGGACAAGTTAGATATTGGTGTATTTCTGTCGCCCGGTTGGCTGGCACTGGAGACAGTAAGGCTGCGCGATCTTATTGCCGCACAGGAAGATAAATATTGAATGTGCTCCCCTCGCCGGGAGTGCTGTCAACACTGACCCGCCCACCGTGCGCAACTACAACATGCTTAACGATGGCCAGACCCAAGCCGGTTCCGCCAGCCTCTCGACTTCGGGACTTCTCAACTCGGTAGAACCGCTCAAAAAGACGTGGCAAGTGCTCGGCGGCAATGCCTACCCCATGATCCTGCACTGAGACCATAATTTCTTGGACGGTGGCGATTGCCTTTACAGTAACACTGGAGCCTTTTTCACTGTACTTGATGGCATTGTCAATGAGATTGGAGACCGCGTGCTCAAACTGGCTTTGATTCACATTTGCTTCCAAGCCGGGATCGCAGGAGCAAGTAACGACGACTTGGCGTTGTCTGGCTGTCTCCTGGCATGCCTGTATCGAAACCTGCAGAACGTCTGACAATCGGCTACGCCTCAGTTCTACATCGTCCGACTCCACCTCGCTCTCAAAGCGCGCTAGTAACAACAGGTCATCGACCAGGCTGTTGAGCCGGTCGGAGTGCCTTGCTATCATCTCAAGAAATCGTTTGTTGTCTTCTGGGTTGTTCTGAGCACCTTCGAGGAGAGTTTCCACCGATCCGGTTATTGCCGTAATGGGTGTTCTTAACTCGTGTGAGACATTCGCTACAAAATCACGACGGACGCTCTCCAATTCCTTCAGCCTGGTGATGTCGTTGAATACCAAGACGATACCGACACCTTCGCCCACACTATCCTTCAGCGCGGCACTGTGCACTTGAAGATATCTTTCATCCGGGCCCGGCAGGTCGATTTCCATCTCAGTAGTATCGGAATTGTGCAGCGCCTTTTCGACAAACCCTAACAGCGAGGGGATACGGGCTACTTCGTGGATCGCTTTGCCGCGAGATTGCTCCGGG
>DAOVOW010000330.1 GCA_030629485.1 bacterium | reverse complement strand
CCGTCTTTCCTGCGGTTACGAATTCTTCCGGACCAGGTTTTCCCGGACGATATATCCTGCCACAACTGGCTGTATAAAGCGTCATCATGGTGGCCGGATTTGAGCAAGTTGGTGCGTTGACCAACGGCTTCGGATGAACTGTAGCCGGTGACCCGGCAGAATTCAGGATTGACATACTCGACGATGCCGTCGGAGTCAGAGATACAGATCAGATTGGCCGACTGGTCAACCGCCGCCGACAGCTTGCGTAGTTCACGTTCATGCCGTATACGTTCGGTGACATCTCTCACCACGGCTTGGATGATCCCCCGTGTCGGATCGACAACGCGTGAACTGATCTCTACATCTACCGGAAAGCCATTAGTCTTAACCAGTCTCGTTTCAAACCGGGTGGATTCATCGTCATTGATGGCTGCAACGGCGCGTTCGAATACCGGCAGTTCGCTTTCAGGATACAACCGAACCATCGGCGTCTTCAGCAGACCTTCGCGCTCGCATCCAAGCATCTCCACACAGCGCTGGTTCACATCCAGTATTTGCCCGTCGGTGGTATGGACTATGATCGCGTCGTTCGACTGTTCGAACAGGTTGCGGAATTGTTCCTCACTCTCCCGCAATTGGTCCTCGGCCCATCGCTTCTTGCTGATGTCTGATATGAAGGCGTTGAACTGAAGCTCCTCGCCGCTCCTGGTCGCCCACACGGTCATCTCAGCCGGGAAAGTCAAACCGTTCTTGTGCAAGGCGGCAACTTCGATTCTCTTATTCAGAATAGGACCCTGACCGGTTCGAACACAATGTTCAAGCGCCTCTTGATGGACCACTCTGTGTTCTTCGGGAACGATCAGTTCCGTAAGCGATGACCCCATAGCTTCGTCGGCCAACCAGCCGAACGTTTCCTCGGCCTTTCGATTCCAGTCGATCACAATACCTTTCGCATCAATAGCAACGTAGGCGTCGCCCGCCGTCTCGATTATCATCCGACTATGCGCCTGGCTCTCCTCCAACTCCTTCTGAGCACGTTTGCGGTCGGTAATATCAATAATGTACTCAATGAGTTGAGTCATCTCACCACGGCGATTCAGAATCGGGTAACCATGCACTTCGAAGTGACGCCCATTGCCCTTCTTGTCGTAGCGTATGTGCTCAACGGTGACCGGCTTCTTTGTCCTGCGAGCCTTCGTTAGAGGACACGTGTGCTCGTCGCCGCCGCAGGGTTTGCTGGAACCATACATCAATTCATGGCAGGAAATTTTCGATGCATCCGTCATTAGTCCGGTGGCCGCGTTGCACATGAGAATCCGGTAGGACTTGGCGTCTATGACGTAGAAGGGATAGGTTAGGGACTCAAACACGTTCTGCAGGAACTCGTTGTGGCCGGCCAACTCCTCCATGACGCGCTTTCGTTCATCGATCTCAGTCATCCAGTTGGTGCGAGTTCGTTCCAGCTTGGCCTCGATACGCCCCAGGATGATGCAAAACATCACGAACAGCATCGCCCCCACAATGAAACCGGCAACGATAGTGATAATCGTCAATGTCCTGAGGGCTGACATTTCGGCGCTGATGTCCTTGAGCACCAGAATGTGGCCGATTTTGCGTCCACCGGCGTCGATCAGTGCCAGCGATCGCGCCAGATGAGGCCTGCCTGCCTGTTCACATTCAACAGTTATGTGGCAGTTCTGATTGTCGCTGGCCGCCAAGCATTTGTCCAGGTTGTCTGGAGGTTTCTCAGTCGCCTTGCCGGCAACGACGAAATCATCATACCGATCCCAGTTGCCGACTCGCCCCAGCATCCGATTACCTTCCACCCAGCACGCAGAGTCGAGGTAGCTCTTATACACGGTGATTGCGATATCCACGTCGATGATATTGCTCAGTTCGTCTTCGACGTGACTGACCTCCTGTCCCAACTCGATATAGCCGATCAACCGTGCGTCGAGATGCCAGGGAAGCACTGAGCGAAAAGTCAGGGTCCCGAACATACCCAATTCAATACCGTGTGCTTCCGTGTGGTTTTGCACGGCGGTGGCGAGAGTGACGCGAGGGATAGTGTCACCGAATTGGTCGGGGTTGTGGACTCTCAGGAAGCAGACGCGGTTGGTGTCGATGAAGTGGAGGTGGTTTATTCCGTGATCGGATCGAATTCTCTCAAAGACTGACTGGACATGGTTCAGCAGGGCGGCTCTGTCTTTGTTCAACCAACATGTTCGCAGAGTCTCGTCGGTCTGGATGAACTTCAGAAGCGAGCTTTGTAGTTTAGCCTTCTTGTCCAACTCCATCTGTAAGAGATCCCGCACGCCTTCAAAACCGGCCTCGACCGAGCTATGGATCTGACGTTGCGCGACCTGGCGTATACTTATGACGCAAGTAGCCAGTAGCAGAGCCAATCCCGCTCCCAGCGGCACGAGTATACGTCGACGCAGGTTCTCCCTCCCTGCTCTTGAATCAGCCCTCATTCGATGCCTGTCGATTGATCTCGTTATGTTCTACGAATGCAGCCCCATCATGCAGGGTACGTTCCGATTGCCTACCTTTTCTTCCAACCCTATAGTATCATCGGCAACTGCCGGGCTTTGCTTAGGTCAAGCAATCCATCTGTAGCTCTCAATTTCGGGAGCCGACGGCAAAAGCTGTGACCGCAGGTTGAGCGCTACGGCGGACTTGAACGGGCCAGCTTAGTGAGGAGAGATTGGTGCTGATGTTGGGGTCGGCGTTGATATACACGCACGTATTCCGGGCTACTTCAACTGAGATATCAGGGCCGTGGTCTTGCTGCGGGATCGAAGATTCTTCTGTAGAACCTTTCGCAGCGTTTCAGCGATTTCTATGTTCTTGAAAGGTTTGGCGATGAAAGCGTCAGCCCCGGCCTTCAAGGCTTCCTCTGCCGAGTATTCACCGGCGTAGGCTGTAATCAGGATGACACCGACATCAGGGTGGATAGTCTTTATTTCCCCCAGCAGTTCAATGCCGTTCATATTGGGCATTTTGATATCCGAAATTACAATATCCCACGACGCTTCGGAGAGGCAGTCCAAGGCATCCTGGCCGTCGCACGCCTGTCGGACCTCGTACCCCTCGCGGCTTACAATCCTGGCCAAAATCTGTCTGATGAAGGTCTCATCATCGACAATCAACACTGATGCTCGCGGATCCATCCTTCCCTCCTGCTACCGATTATCCAACTGGGCCGATGAACGCCATCGGCCGGTACATTACCCCTGTTATCGGAATTCCGTCGCTGACTTTTACCACAATTCTTGATATCTTTGCGTTATCACCGCGTTTATCATGCAGCTATGCCTTGGTTACCGCCAAATGAAGCAGTATAACAGGGAATCAAGGGTCATTACATTGCCTGTGGTGCGTTGGCCGGGGGTGATTGCCAATCACCGGTCCCAAACGAAATGAGCGTACAACAGCAAAGCCAGAATGAGACTGAACAACAGGCCGGACAGGAACCCGACTCTGAAGGT
>DAOVOW010000079.1 GCA_030629485.1 bacterium | reverse complement strand
TTATGTCATAAAGGAAAAATCCCACCATAAATGGTGGGCCACCCAGCCGAGATTAGCCTATCAGGTCAATCCCTTTTTCTACTTGCCTCTCTTCGCATCTGTTGCCATCTTGCCGTCCGTCTAAGTCGGCCGGGTTTGATGCCGATAATTGGAGAATGGAGAAAAAACCCCGAGGACACGGATGCCCTTGAAAATCTGCTTCTACGAAGATGACGGCTTTCGCCAATTCTATCCCCTGACATACATGCGCCCGATCTATACGCTGCGCGCCGGGATGGTGACGCTTTACGAAAGAGCCGAGCGGTTCTTCGATGATGTCGAGTTCTGTTTCACGGCGCGCGAGCAGGTGTCGCCGTTGCTGGCTGAGACCTTTCGCGACATACCGGTCAATATTATCAAGAAGCCCGAGGGCGACATGCTGTTTCTCAATGGTCGCCTACGCGATTACGGTGATCTGCCGGAGTTGGTCAGGCAAGCGACCGGGTCGTCGGCATTCAAGGTAGGTGAAGAGACAGCGGCCGTTCTGTTCAAAGAGAAGCTGCTGAAACATGTCCCGCCGGTAGCCACCCAGCACGAATACCTGGAAAAATACGGCGAGGAGTTATCCCAAATCAGTTTTCAAGAGACGACGGCGACATTCTACGACTACTGCTGGCAGATCATGGCGGACGTTGAAAAGGAGATCGTGAGCGACTTTGCGCACCTTCAAGATAAACTCGCCGGTTCAGGTGGTGTAACCGTGCACGACGGCGCCTTCGTGGTGAATTCTGATGATGTCATACTCGGCAGCGCCGTTGAGATTCTGCCGGGCGCCGTTCTCGACGCCACCAAGGGGCCGATCATTGTCGGTGACAACACCCGGATTGAGGCGCACGCCGCGATCTACGGACCATGCTACATTGGCCCCAACTGCATCGTCACGGCCGGCAAAATCACGGCCTCGTCGATCGGTCACACCTGCCGGGTCGGGGGAGAGGTGGAGGAATCGATCTTCCTCTGTTATGTGAACAAATACCACGCCGGCTTTATCGGCCACAGCTATGTCGGTCCGTGGGTAAACTTCGGCGCCATGACGACCAACTCTGATCTTAAGAACAACTACTCGACTATCAAGTCCAGTGTCGGCGGCGAGCTTATCGATACCGGCTCAATCAAAGTCGGGTCGTTCATCGGTGATCACACCAAGTTCGGTATCGGCACGCTATTGAATACGGGGATCAACATCGGCGTAAGCTGCAATCTGTTTGGCGGTTCGCTTATCGCCGATAAAGAGGTGCCGTCCTTCAGTTGGGGAGTTTCGGGTCGATATCAACGATATGAGATCGAAAAGGCGATTGATACCGCTCGCAAGAGTACCGCTCGGCGCAACCATACTCTGTCTGAACGCGAGATCGAACTGTTGCGCCAACTCTTCGATGGCCTTGTCGAAGAAAAGGGAATCATGAAATTTTGAACGAGGTGCCCGCCACCTCTCAAGGTTTAGAAACGTTCTGGTTGAACAATGCATTCTGAAATGTCTGTCACAGGAGACCTGAGTGCCGGAACTACGTAAAGACCCGATCACCGGACGCTGGGTGATCATCTCCACCGAGCGCGGCAAACGACCGTCCTCGTTCACATCGGTCTCAGAGCGCACCGCCGCCGCCATGTGTCCGTTTTGTCCCGGTCATGAGGAGAACACGCCACCGGAGATTCTCGCTTATCGACAAAGGGGCACCGAACCGAACCAGCCCGGCTGGACGCTGCGCGTTATGCCCAATAAATACCCGGCGTTAAGGATTGAGGGATCGCTGGACCGGCAACCGATGGGCATTTATGATAAGATGAACGGCATCGGAGCCCATGAAGTGATAATAGAGACACCCGACCATGCCTGCGATATGGTCGATATGAGCGACGAGCAAGTGCGCGATGTTTTCTGGGCCTACCGCGAGCGTATGATGGATCTCCAGCGTGATCGGCGCTTTGCATACATCTTGGTGTTCAAGAATCACGGCGAGGCGGCCGGGGCGTCGCTGGAGCATGCGCACAGTCAGCTTATCGCTACCCCGATTGTGCCCAAGCGAGTAGCTGAGGAGATCATTGGGGCCAAGCGGTACTGGGATTTCAAAGAACGTTGCATTTACTGTGACATTGTCAGGCAGGAGTTGACCGATGGCAGTCGCGTGGTGGCGGACCACGACGCTTTCCTGACCATTCAGCCGTTTGCACCGAGGTTCCCGTTTGAAACCTGGCTGCTACCCAAAACACACCAGTCATCCTATCTGGAGATGAGTGACGGCGAGGTGATGGTGTTGGCGCGAGCGGTCAAAGCCACTCTGGCCAGGTTGAAGGCGGCGCTGAATGATCCGCCGTTTAACTACATGCTGCACACGCAGCCGGTGTCAAAAGAACCGATGGAGCACTATCACTGGCATTTCGAGATTATTCCCAAGCTGACCCGGGTGGCCGGTTTTGAGTGGGGTTCGGGTTTCTATATCAATCCCACGCCACCGGAAGAGTCGGCTGCTTTCTTGAGAGATATCGATCTGGAGCAGTGGAGCCACCGACAAGATTCCAAGCCTGCTGAAAAGGATGCCTAAGCTGAAGATATTAGTAGCGGCCTCGGAGATGGTGCCGTTCGCCAAGACCGGCGGTCTCGGCGACGTGGTGGGCGCTTTGCCGGCTCAGTTGGCGCGGTTGGGTCACGAGGTGCTGGTCATGATCCCGCATTACGGCTTTCTTGACACCGCTGACTATCACCTCGAGCCGCTGGGTTGGTCGCTCAAGATACCGATCGGTACGCCTGACGAGGTTATGACCGCCAGCATGGCGCGTGATCGCAAGAGCGGGCTGAAGATATGTTTCATCGGCAACGCCCATTACTTCAATCGCCGCGGCCTCTATTTTCATCATGACACCAAAGAGGACTTTGCCGACAACGATGAGCGGTTTGCCTTCTTCAGTCGGTCGGTGTTGGAGGCAGCGCGCAAGCTTGATTTCAGACCTGACATTGTCCATCTCCATGATTGGCAGGCTGGTCTGGTTGCCCTCTATTTGAAGACAGTTTATGCCGACGATCCTTTCTTCGACGGCGTGAAAACCGTATTGACCATCCACAATCTGGCTCACCAGGGCAGTTTTGAGGCCGCACGCTACCCGGCGCTGGGGCTGCCCGATAGCCTGTTTATGCCGACAGCGCCGTTGGAGTTTTTTGGAAAGGTGAACTTTCTGAAGGGCGCCATCGTCCGTGCTGATTTGATTACTACCGTGTCGCCCCGCTATGCCCAGGAGATTCAGACCGGCAAGTTTGGCTGCGGGCTCGACGGGGTGCTGAGAGAACGATCTGACGATTTACACGGGATTCTCAACGGCGTCGACTATACCGTCTGGTCGCCGTCGCGCGACCACCACTTGCCGTTTCGGTATTACCCGGCGAATCTCAGCGGGAAGCATATGAACAGGGTGGAACTGTTGGGCGCTGCCGGTTTGCCGATTCGAGAAACCACGCCGCTGGTGGGGATGGTCACTCGGCTGGTCCATCAAAAGGGCCTGGACCTCCTCCGCGATGCCGCTGACCGACTGTTTGCCATGAATCTGCAAATGGTGGTCCTTGGTACCGGCGAAGAGAAATTCCACAAACTGCTGTTGCATCTCGAGACCAAGTACCCCGACAAGCTCAAAGTTTACCTGACTCACGATGAAAAGCTGGCCCACCAAATCGAGGGTGCGGCCGACATCTTCCTGATGCCGTCGTTGTTTGAACCGTGCGGCCTCAACCAGCTATATTCTCTGAAATATGGTACCGTTCCGGTGGTCAATGCAGTTGGCGGTCTGGCCGACACAGTCGTTGACTATGACCCGGACAGTGGCGAAGGTACCGGATTTGTCTTTGCCGAAGATACTCCCGAGGCGATGTTGGCGGCGCTGGAACGGGCGCTGGCTGTCTATGCCCGGCGGAGGCCCTGGGTGAAGTTGATGAAAGCAGGCATGAAGCAGGATTTCTCGTGGGGTCAGGCAGTCGCCAAGTACGTCTTGCAATTCGAGACACTGATTGACGGACAATAGCGTACAGGCCTTTCCTTGAAGAATTACCTTAAGACTGCGCTACCCATACTGCCGGCCCTGATGATGTTCGGTTGGCTGGCCAACAAGTTTTGGTTCATCCAGGACGATGCCTACATCTCATACCGATACGTAGCCAACTTTCTCAATGGCCACGGACTGGTCTATAATATAGGGGAGAGGATAGAAGGCTTCACCAACTTCGGGTGGGTTATCTATCTGATCCTGGCCGGCGCGATGAAGCTGGACTTTATTCTGGTTTCGCGGCTGACCGGCTTGGCCTTCGGGGCTGGGCTGATCATTCTGACTTATGCGTTGGCCCGCCACCTGTTCGCCCGCAAGGATTTCTGGCTGGCTCTGTTGCCGGTTTATTTGGTCGCCGCCAATCCGGGCCTGGCCTACTGGTCTCCGGCCGGGCTGGAGACGACCTGTTTCGCCTTTACCACTCTGGCCGCACTGTACTGCTATCTCAGGCGCAGCCGCTGGCTGCCATTGTGGCTCATGGTATCGGTTTGGGTGCGACCCGAGGGCGCCCTGGTGGCGGGCATGCTGGTGTTGATCGAGGCCATTACCGAGCGACGTCTGCCGCGCTTCACCGGTCGCGCTGTTATTCTGGCGCTCATTCTCTCACTGCCGTTTGCCCTCTTCAAGGTGATCTACTATGGATCGATCTTCCCCAACCCTTTCTTTGCCAAGACCGGGGCACGTCTGGATTATTTGACTGCCGGTTTTGAATATGCCGGCAAGTTCTTTGCCGACTGCGGCTTCTACGGTCTCGGGTTGCTGTTGCCGTTGATCTTCTGGAATCGAATGTCCAGGGCTTTTCGGGCCGTGTGGCTCTTTGTCATTTTGTATGTCCTTTATATTGTGGTAGTGGGGGGTGATGTTCTAAAGGTGTATCGGTTCTTCGTGCCGTTGTTCGGAGGTGTCGCTCTGTTGACGGCCCTGTCGTTGCGGTTGGTGGCAGAGAATCTGGCGCCTAAAACTCGCAATATGGTCTACTTTCTGGTAGGCGTGCCGCTGTTGGCGGCGACAGTCTGGTTGCCCTGGAACCACGTCAACACTTACAATACCAACGAGAAGTTGTTTACGCGCAAGATGCAATTCATGGGTCAACAGATGCGTCAGGCCGACAGCACCGATTTTTCTGTGGCGGTACCGACGATCGGTATCTTTGGGTACGAGTTGCTGGGACATGAAGTGATCGATATGCTTGGTCTGACCGATTCGACCATCGCACGACATTCCGAGCCACCGATCGCGGGCATGACCACCACTTGGAAAGAGCGAAAGCACAACACCAAATACCTGCTGACCAGGGCGCCGGACTACATCGTATTCTCCACCGGTGTGAAACCATCGGCGCCGGCTGAACGCGCTCTCTTGCTGTTTCCGGAGTTCCTCAATGCCTACCGAACGGTCGGCTGGTATTACCAGGTCGATCCGATGGCGACCGGTTCAATCGTATCGGCCTTCAAAAGGGTTCGGGAGATCAAAGGTTCACTTGTTCCCACCTACCCGGTTGAGTATGTTCAGCACTACAAGACCGCATTGGACGCTTATGTGGGCGGCGATCAGAAGCGGGCCATCGAGTATTACGCCAAAGCCCTCAAGGCAAGCCCCAAGCCGTACAACCCTTATGTCATATATCAGAAGGCGTTCAGTCACCTTCTGCTGAATGATCAGGGGCCTGCGCTGAGGCTCCTGGATCGCGTGCTGGCCCAGGATTCGATGGTCTTTGAGGCTCACAAGGATCTGTATTTCATCGCCGCTGTATCCGGTGACACCGCCCGGGCCGCTATCCACGAGCGCTGGTTGCGAAAACTGGTTCCCTGGTACTGGCCGAAAATCCATTCCGACGCCGTCAAAGCCCGAGCCGACTTGCTGACCCGACAACGTGGGCAATAGACCGATCGACGCGCACCACGCAGAATCTGAGGGCTTGAGTCAGTCAACTCCTAACGTTGTGAGGCGGATGTGGAACTCCGGAACACAGATTTTCAAATCGAAAGAAGTTGACAAGATCAGATGCCGATATTATAATCTGAGGCACTATTCGACAGGCGGGAATAGCTCAGTTGGTAGAGCACCACCTTGCCAAGGTGGCTGTCGCGAGTTCAAGTCTCGTTTCCCGCTTTTTTTGGGCGCCATAGCCAAGTGGTAAGGCAGAGGTCTGCAAAACCTTTATTCCCCGGTTCGAATCCGGGTGGCGCCTTTTTTTCTTGGCCGGTCAAGCCGCCCATAAATGGGTCTTATGCGCTTCGCGCGCCTGCCTTCCGGTGTGTCTTTCCTGCTCAAGCCTTGTAGGTCAGGTTCCTTGGAACCTGACGCAGAAGGGTAGATCGAAACCCAAGCCTGTCCTGAGCGGAGCCGAAGGATGGTTTCGACATCCACATGTCTTCAGATCGACCCACACGAACGGGCTTGTTGAATAAGTTCCCTTCACTGTCATTGCGAGCGACCAAAGACACTCGTGTCGTTGGGAGCGCGGCAATCTCATACGTCAAGTCCAACAACAGATTGAGATTGTCACGGTCACCTGCGGCGACCTCGCGATGACGGGATTTGGAGCTTTATCAATAGTCCCCGTGTCCCGGCCTCCCTCCAGAACATCGCACAATCGGTCGATCTAATATATGTCCGGGCGGCGTCGTGACTATCTCATCAAATCAGCCGACCGCAGAATCCGACGCCGAGCGGTCAACGTAGAAAAGAGCATCCATTTATTAGGAAATCGCTTGACACCGGCGGGTCGCGTTGGTATCTTTCCGATGGAGGATGGATGTCTTTAGTCCTGTCTGTGTCTCCATTACCGGTGTGAAGAAATAGTGCGGATCTCGATTGCAGGATCAACTGAAGTCGCTGTGGAGTCTACTTCAGTCCTGTTCGCATGGGAGAATGCGCGCCATTTCCGCCGTCAAAATCGTTCGGGCACTGCAGGGCTTGGTGAAGACTGACATATTAGCTACAACTATCGGCAGAGTCTCAAGGGCGTTTGAAGCCCGAGGATTTTTGGAGGAGTCTTATGCGAAGAGTTTTACTTGGTACGGCTGCGCTCGCGGTGCTGGTTGGTTTTTGCGCTTTTGTGGTGCTGGCCGACTGGATTCCGGGCGACAACTACAAAATGCACTTTCCTCAAACACCTGATGAGGAAGGCTGGAACGTTCTGGCCAGTTTCGGTCAGCCATTAGCCGATGACTGGACCTGCATCGAAGACAGTCCGGTCAACGAGATACATTTCTGGGGATCGTGGTTCGGCGGGTCCACCGGAACCATCGACGGTTTCTGGATCACTATCTATTCCGACATCCCCGATCCGGACCTCGGTGACCCGGCCAACTGGAGTATGCCAGGCAATGTGCTGTGGAGTCGCTATGTCCCGATCAACGAAGTGATCGTCCAGCACATTATCCCCGACCCGCAGTTGTGGGAAGGCTGGTACGATCCGACGACCGGCACCTATACCTATCCCGACCACGACAACTACTATCAGTACAATATCTTCAACATCCCCGACCCGTTCGTGCAGCAGGCTCAGACGGTCTACTGGCTTGAGATCACGGCCGACACCGACGTCGATGATCCTGGCTCGAAGTGGGGATGGAAATCGTCGGTTGAGCACCACCTCGACGACGCCGTTTGGGGTACATCTATCTGCACCGCTCCCGACAATGGCAGCGGCACGGTTGATCTGCCGGCAATGGGCTGCGATTATGTCGGGCAGGAGCCGATGATGATCATCGACGGTCTGCCGCCGGGCACCACAATCGAGATGGAAG
>DAOVOW010000427.1 GCA_030629485.1 bacterium | reverse complement strand
TAGAAAGGGTGAGGTGACAATGGCCAACGTCGCTGCGATAAGTCTTGAGAACGTTACGTTTTCTTACAACGGGGGAGTGGTGCTCGACAAGATCGACTTGACGGTAGCCGAGAACGATTTTGTCTGGATGGTTGGTCCTAACGGCGGCGGTAAGACTACACTGCTGAAACTGGTTCTGGGTCTGTTGACTCCTGACTCTGGTCACGTACGAGTCTTCGGTCAGACGCCTAAGGCGATGCGGAGCCGTATCGGCTACATGCCGCAACAGACTTCTCTTGATTTGCACTTTCCCATTACCGTTATGGATGTTGCCCTGATGGGCCGACTGGGTCGAGTCGGAGGCGGAGGGCGTTACAACGCCGCTGATCGTAAAGCAGCCGAGAAGGCTCTTGAGCAAGTGGGCTTGGCTGATAGTTCCGGACAGTTGTTTTCCGAGCTTTCCGGTGGTCAACAGCGACGGATGTATATTGCCCGCGCCTTCACCTGCGAACCCGACCTGCTGATTCTGGACGAACCGACCGCCAACATCGACCAGTTGTTGCAGCGCGAACTGTACCAACTATTTGAAAGTCTGTTGGGAAGAATAACGGTCGTGATGGTGTCGCATGATCCGGCCTTTGTCGGCCAGTTCGTCAAGCAGGTGGTGTGTGTCAACCGAACGGTCGAAGTCCACCCGACCGGCGAGGTAAGCAGCGAGATGTTAGGCGAATGGTATCGCGATCGCGACCTTCGTATCGTACGTCACGACCGGCGTTTTACCAACGGCGAGGACCATGCCTGATTTATTCAGCGCTATATTAGAATACGCTTTCATGCGCAACGCCCTGATTGCAGGCCTCCTGGCCGCTGTGGCCTGCGGCGTGGTGGGTAGTTTCGTTGTCGCCAGGCGCATTACTTATGTCGCCGGCGGCATCGCGCACAGTGTGCTTGGTGGCATGGGTGTCGCGGGATACCTCGCCGCCGTTCACAACTGGGATGCGGTCACGCCGTTGTATGGTGCGATAGCCGCGGCCCTGCTTTCAGCCGTAGTGATCGGCTGGGTCACCCTTCGGGCGCGGCAGCGCGAGGACACGATCATCGGCGCCGTCTGGGCGGTCGGCATGGCTACGGGGATCCTGTTTATTTCGCAGACTCCCGGCTACAACCAGGAACTGATGAGCTACCTGTTCGGAAACATCCTGATGGTATCGGACTCCGATCTCAGCGTCCTGTTGGGGCTCGACTTGCTTATTGTAGCACTGACGCTGTTACTCTACAATCGATTTCTGGCCGTTTGTTTCGATGCCGAGTTCGCCCGCGTTCGCGGCATCAGGGTAGAGGTCTACTACATTCTGTTGCTCTGCTTGGCGGCGCTAACGGTGGTGGTGCTTGTAACTGTTGTGGGTGTCGTGTTAGTCATTGCGCTGCTCACGCTGCCCGCTGCGGTGGCCGGCTTGTTCTCACGAACTTTTCGACAAATGATGATCGGTGCCGTGGCCTTCTGTATTTTCTTCATTATCGCCGGTTTGGCTGTCAGCTACGAGACGAACTTCCCGGCTGGCGCTACTATCGTGCTCATCGCCGGAGTAAGTTATGTTGTCGCGATGGTCGTTCGGTGGCTGATCCGGAGGCATCGGAATCCAGTTTCCAACTAGCGGGTTGTTTAGAAAGTGGTGTCTGTGTCATGGCGAGGCCATAGATGGCTTCTTCTGCTACGCGTACGGCAATCTCCAATTGTTGTGCCCGACGGGTCTTCAGACCCGGCGGGAAACTGTCGCCATGCGGCGCGATCTGAAGATCACACCGCCACAACGCGGGCAGATCATGATGCAGCCAGCGCACCATCAAACTGGTCGACAAGATTGCGCCAGTAGAACCTCTTGACAGTCTCGTGCAGTCGGTCGGGGTGATTCCGCCATAACTGTGATTGCTCAATCCGTTCAGCCAGGTCAGCTAATCGCGCGGCCAGGTCTTGTGTGCTGCCGTCATAGAAAAATGTGTCGGCGTCATCATCGGTCCCTGATTTCAGAATCTCCGGATAACTCAGACGCCTTGGCAGCAGGGGGTAGACGCCGGCTGCGATGGCCTCCACGACGCTGATACCGAAAAACTCATGCTCGGCGGTTGAGACGATCACGTCGGATTCCTGCAAGGCCGCGACATATTCCTCACGCGAGGTTTGCCATCCCCATCGGACAATTTCGTCATGGAAAAACTGCCGCGCCCACGTGAAAACCTCTGGGGCCTCCTCGAACTGTTCACCGATGACGTTCAGGCGGAATTCTACAGAACGTTCCTTGAGTATCCTCAGCGCCTCGAAGAAGCTATCCGGACCTTTATCGTGTTCCCAGCGCGCCGCCCAGAGGATACGCATCGGACCGTCGGGGCGGGGAGGGCGCGCCGCGAATTCCTCGACCCCCGGCGGGTGAACGGACAACTTCGCGTGAATGGCATCAGCGGAGGCGAGCGGTTGGTAATCCGGCATACGACGGAGAAACTTCGGTAGCGCCGTCAGAAACGATTGACGGTGAAACTCCGAATTGAACCAAACCTGCGTGGCGGCGAGACAGGTCGTGAAGTTGGTGATGGCGAAATGTCGATCCCATTCCT
>DAOVOW010000304.1 GCA_030629485.1 bacterium | reverse complement strand
TATCCTGGCCGCAACGAATGAACAGATGCTCGGCGACCAGTTCAATGTCGCCTGTGGCGGTCAGTTTACACTCAACCAACTGCTGGACAAGCTGCGCGAGATCATCGGCAGCGACATTGCAGCCAACTACGCCCCCGTCAGGCAGGGCGACATTTTGCATTCCTACGCCGCTATTGACAAAATCAAGCAGTTCGGCTTTGACCCACAGGTCGGTTTCGACGAAGGCCTGAGGCGCACGGTTGAGTTCTTCCGGTCACAAGTGAATTCTTCATAACCCTTGACAGGAGCTCGGCATATTGCGAACTTAGCAAAGGGATATCACCAATGAGGAGCGGTATGTGTATCTGCTCGATGATGATCCTAATGGTGATGTCGCTCCGGCAATAATAACACTGAGTACGGATGCGTTGAAAGGCTAATCATGAGGAGAACAATGATGTCCTATTGTTCGATCATTCACCGGCACCTGTGGGTTCTGATTGGCATTCTGTTGCCGTTGGTCCTATCGACCTGTTCCGACTCCGGACCGACCGGTCCGACTGATCCTGATGATGATCAAACCCGACAGACCGGATGGTACTGGCAGAATCCACTGCCAACAGGGAATGTTCTTTACGGCATCAGCTTCACCGACGCGTACAGAGGCACAGCGGTCGGGGAGCTAGGCACTATCCTGCGGACGACCGATGGCGGCACTACTTGGGTGAGCCAGTCAAGCGGGACGACCAATGATCTTCGCGGCGTCAGCTTTACCGACGTGAACATTGGCACAGCGGTCGGGGAGCTAGGCACTATCCTGCGGACCACCGATGGTGGCGCTAACTGGGCGAAACAGACAAGCGGCACCACGAATATTCTTTTCGGGGTCAGTTTTACCGATACGAACCACGGCACGGCGGTTGGAAAGTCCGGCGAGATTCTGCGGACAACTGATGGTGGCGCTCACTGGGTAAGCCAGACAAGCGGCACAGTAGATTGGCTTTACGGAGTCTGCTTTACCGATGAGAACACCGGGACGGCGGTCGGGCGGTATGGCACGATCCTGCGGACAATCGATGGTGGAGCTACGTGGGTAAAGCAGTTTGACGGAACTTCAGGTGTACTTTACGGTGTTAGCTTCACAGATGCGGATAACGGCACGACAGTGGGGATGGGTGGCAAGATCATGCGGACGACTGATGGGGGCGCTACCTGGAAGTACCAGGCGAGCGGCACGATAGCTTGGCTTTTTGGCGTCGACTTTATCGATGCGAACACAGGTACGGCGGTCGGGCGGTCGGGCACGATCCTGCGGACAACCGACGGCGGCGCCACCTGGGTGAAACAGAGCAGCGGTACGACACATTGGTTATGCTGCGTCAGTCTTGCCGATGCGAATGTCGGAATCACCTTGGGAGAGCGTGGTGCAATCCGGAGGACGACCGATGGTGGCACTACCTGGGTGGGCAAGACAAGCCCCACGACATGGATATGGGACGTTTGCTTAGCCGATGCGAACAGAGGCACAGCGGTCGGGACTGGTGGCATAATCCTGCGGACAACCGATGGTGGCAATACCTGGTGGGTAAGCCAGGCAAGCGGCACCACATGGAACCTTAACGGCGTCAGCTTCATTGATGCGAACATAGGCACGGCTGTTGGTAAAGGAGGTGTAATCCTGCGGACAACCAATGGTGGCACAACCTGGGTAGATCAGACAAGTAGACCGTGGGAAACCCTTCACGGCGTCTGCTTCACAGATGCGAACAGAGGCACGGTGGTCGGCGTGCGTGGCACAATCCTACGGACAACCGATGGTGGCACAACCTGGATCACTCAGGCAAGCGGCACATACAGTGACCTTATGTGTGTGAGCTTTTCCGACGCGAACACAGGCACAGCGGTCGGGGGCGGCGGAACAATCGTGCGGACAACCGATGGCGGAGCGACGTGGACGAAACAGATTAGTGGCACGACAAATCATCTTCATGGCGTTAGCTTTACTGGTGCAGATACAGGTACAGCGGTCGGGGACACCGGCACTATTCTACGGACAATCGATGGTGGTACTACCTGGCTGAGACAGACTAGCGGCACGACAAGTCAGCTTTACGACGTCTGCTTTACTGATACGGATTGTGGCACAGCCGTCGGGACGTCCGGCACTATCCTACGGACAAACGATGGCGGCAGTTCCTGGGTGAGACAGACAAAGGGTACGGTTCTTGATCTCTTCGGCGTCAGCTTCACCAATGCGAACATAGGCACGGCAGTCGGGGCTTATGGCACGATCCTGCGGACAACCAATGGTGGAGGGATGTAGAGCGTTTTTTGGCTCGAACAGTTGTAAAGGTGAATGCCACAAGAGAGAATTGGCTTCAAAGTACCAAACAGAATAACCCGCCTTGAGTGGTTTTTTTTTGTGCGTGGTGTACGTCCTCGCGCGCCACGTGGATTCAGGGGGAGACAAGGCCACCCGTCGCCCACGAGGTGCGGAAGCGGACTATGTCGTCACCCGGACGAGTTCACCACAATTACCGCGGCGCCGTTGAAGCGGCCATGACGTAAATCATCCAGCGCCTCGTTCGCTTTTTCGAGGGGGTAGGGGTGCACTTCCGTGCGAATAGGTACCTGTGGGGCCAGTGCCAGGAACTCTTCACCATCGCGTCGCGTGAGATTCGCTACCGAACGAATCTGACGCTCCCCCCAGAGGATGGAATAGGGAAACGACGGAATATCGCTCATATGAATCCCGGCGCAGACCACGATACCTCCCTTACGAACAGCACGCAGCGATGCCGGCACGAGTTCACCTACCGGCGCGAATATGATCGCGGCATCGAGTGGTGTCGGTGGTTCTTGATCGGAATCACCGACCCAAACCGCACCCAGTTCCTGAGCAAAAGCCTGGCCCTCGGTATCCCCTTTACGAGTGAACGCATACACTTCGCATCCCTGGTAGCGCGCCACCTGAATAAGAATATGGGCCGCCGCGCCGAAACCGTAGAAGCCGATTCGGTGTGCGTCACCGGCCATTCGCAGCGAGCGGTATCCTATGAGGCCTGCGCAAAGCAGCGGCGCCGCCTGCAAATCCGCGTATCCCGCCGGAATCGGGAAGCAGAAACGCCGATCCGCGACACATCTCTCGGCAAAGCCGCCGTCAACTTGATAGCCGGTGTAGCGCGATTCATCACACAGATTCTCCTGATCGTTCAGGCAGTAGTCGCAGCGCTGACAACTCCCGCCCAACCACGGCACGCCCACCCGGTCACCCACCTTGAACGAGTCAACTTCAGCGCCCACGTCGGCCACTACACCAACAATCTGATGCCCCGGAATCAACGGCAGCTTGGGCTCGGTAAGGTCGCCATCAACAACGTGCAGATCGGTCCGGCAGACACCGCAGACATGAACCGTGATCAGCACGTCCGCAGGTCCAACCGTAGGTTCGGGCGCGTTTGACATCCGTAGCGGTTGTCCGATCTGTTCAAGAATCATTGCACGCATCTCTTATGAGTTAACAGACATAACACCAAACGGCAAGAAGTTTTTTCAAGGGAGCAAAGCGTGTCGTCAGCGCCACCATGTGGTCGGCCACCTCGGCCAGATCAATCAGTTGTCGGTCGTGATTCACGCTGTGAGCTAAAGCGTTCAGGCACGTGACTATTTGAGTGCTGCGCGGCTGCCTGAATCGGACGAAAACAGCAACTCACCCGATGGTCACCGGCATACCCATAAGCGGCCAGATCACCGCCACAAAAAC
>DAOVOW010000264.1 GCA_030629485.1 bacterium | reverse complement strand
TCAGACCATCTCTCCCTGCGTACCGGCCAACAACAGTTGCGGCGTTCTGATCGGAGCCCACCAGGTTGGCTGTTTGTCGTCGTGCTGTATTGACCTGACCGGCAATGTAGATGGTGACCCCGAGGATAGGTGCGATCTTTCCGATCTGACTGCGTTCATCGTCTACATGTTCATCAGCGGCAAGTTGCCCGGCTGCCTGGAGGAGGCCAATATCGACGGGAGCACTGACGGCGTAATAGACCTGGGCGACCTGACTGCCCTGATCGACTATCTGTTCATAAGCTTCACGTTACCGGCACAGTGCCAGTAGTTGACAATCAAGATGATATGCATCTGGAGATCAGGAGTCCTGCAACTCTGATTTCTTGACATTCTTGACGACAGACGACGCCAGGACCATTGCGAGTCCCGGCGTCGGTTGTTTTGTCGCTAGTTGGGCGTGCCTGCCTCGGTCACCGTCTTGAGTATCTCGCGAGGCTCGGCGTTCTTGACGTACCTGTCCAGCCAGTCAGCCGATTCATACAGCATGTGCAGCACTGATTCCCGTGCCCGGTAACCGTGACTCTCGTGTGGCAGCATGACCAGTCGAGCAGTAGCGCCATGTCCCTTAAGAGCGGCATAGAATCGTTTGCTCTGGAGCGGGTAGGTGCCTGAGTTGTTGTCGGCTTCACCGTGGATGAGCAGGATCGGCTCATCAATCTTCTCGGCGTGCATGAACGGCGACATTGCGAAATAAATCTCCGGGGATTCCCACAGCGTACGCTCTTCAGCCTGAAATCCAAACGGCGTAAGCGTCCGGTTGTAAGCGCCACTCCGAGCAATCCCAAGGCGGAACAGGTCTGAATGAGCCAGCAGGTTGGCTGCCATAAAGGCCCCGTAGGAGTGGCCGCCAATAGCCAGCCGCTCGGGGTCCGCCACGCCGCGACTGACCACTTCATCGACAGCGGCCTGAGCGCTCGAAACCAGTTGCTCGACAAAACTGTCGTTCGGTTCCTCGTCCCCTTCGCCGACAATCGGCATAGTCGGATCATCAAGGACGGCATAACCGTGCGCCAGCCAGAGGAGCGGTGAATACCATCCCAGCCTGACAAACCGATACGGCGAATCCGTCACCTGTCCGGCAGCATCGGCGCTCTTGAACTCCTGGGGATAGGCCCACATCAGCATCGGGAGTGGTCCGTCCTCGACCTTGTATCCCGGCGGGAGGTATAGAGTAGCTGTCATATCCACGCTATCCTCTCGCTGATAGCGGATCAACTCCTTCTGAACGTCGATCAACTGCGGCGTGGGATGGGGAAACTCAGTCACTGGTCGCAGTGTCCCTTTCTTGATATCCCGCACGAAGTAGTTGGGCGGCTCAGTAACAGATTCGCGTCTGGTCAGGAGCAGCCGTTTGTCCGCATCCAGCAAGCGTACCGGATCCTCGTAATACGGCGCTTCAGAACGAAACAGCCGCCTGGACTCAAGTGTCGTCAGGTCAAACTCGTCAAGAAATGGTCGATCCCCCTCAGGCGACGCGCCGGCGCCGGAGAGGAAGATGGTTCCGCCGTTGTCGGCCGTCAGAAGCACTGTTCTGCCTTGTTTCGTACGCGTGTGCAGGGGACTGCCGGGATCATTGTAGCGGTCCTCCCACGATCGGTCCATCAACAGCTTCGGCTCAGTTTCCGGTGAACCGGGTTTTACTTGCCAGCCACAAATCTTGCGCGTCCGCCACCACCGTTCGGAGACGATAGCCAGGTTATCATTGCCCCAATCGATGTTGCTGTAGCGTAGCTTCAGGGTAATCAGCGGTATCGGATTCCCGTCGAAAGGCGCTGGCAGCAGCAACAACTGGTCACGTTCGTCCGCCTCGACGCCGGCGTCACCACCATCGAGAGCCTCCGCCCAGCACAGGGTGGCATCGGCATCAGCGCGCCAACCCACCTCGCGCCGCCCGGTGCGGACGGAACCAAACGCGATCGGGATTTCATCGGCCAGCGGGATATCGGCCACCTCGTAAACAACATTGCCGTCGAGGTCCCACACTTCGATCTTTACAGGAAAACGCCAGGCCGGAACAGTGTAGGAAAACGGCCGATGAATCGTCTCCAGCAGAATATACTTGCCGTCAGGCGACGGGCTGACCCGCCTGATGATACCGGCAGCGCCAATGCTGTGGGACCCGCCATCGAGAGTCACTCGAACCATCTGGGAGGTGAGGTAATGCTCGAACAGAGCGGCATCGTGTTCATTCTCCAGCAGGTCCTGGTAAGTTCGTGTCGGTGCTTTGCGACCAAGGTTCTCCTGTATAATCGGACTGGTCGGAACGACCGGCTCGGCTGGTGCTGCCCCACGGTCAGTAGGTACCGTTTGCACCAGCAGTCTCTTGCTGTCGGACAACCATCGGTGCGGACTGCCATAAGCGGCATTAAGCGGCGGCAGATCCAGCCGCTGAGCCTCACCTGATGAAACATCCACCACCCACAGTTCCAACCCTTCGGATGCACGGTTTACGAAAGCAACCTTCCTGCCATCAGGCGACCATCTTGGGCTGGTGATTTCGGAGCCTGACGGCAGTCCGGTCACAGCTTCATTGGCGCCATCGGAGATACGTGTCAACGAAAGTTCATAGTAATATCTTTGTCGACTGGGACCATTGGTGCACGGGTTAATCCGCAGGCCGCCGATGCGTAGTTCCGGCTGGGCGACTTCCTCAAGGGAAATCAGCGGTGGGTATTTCAGCAGGAGCATCCACTCGTTGTTTGGGCTAAGTGACACCACCGGCATCCGCGGGGAATCGGCCAGATCGGCAATGGCCTTGGGAGGCATCTGGTAAGAGTCTGTGTCGGCGGCAGTTGTTAGCGCCGGACTGAACAGCAACGTTGCCAAAACAAGCAGCCCGAAAAAACTGATGCAATTGATGCGAGTTCTTGTAAGCATGATGACCTCCATGGATTTCGAGGCTACGATCGTGAGCGCTACTATAGTTGATCGGAGGCGCGATGACAAGTCCTTTTGATGGTTGGCCGCCTGCCGGCCACGTGGTTCCCTTGATGAATCGAACAAACATGGTATATTGCAGTACGGTGGCTCGTCCGCGTTCGGTTGGCAGCCTACATTAATGAGAGCGCCGCATTCAGGGAGTTGATCGCTACCGGTTGGCTCATTTGGATAATGGCATTCTATCCCGGTTCTATAGCCGCTAATCCCAAAATCATGTATTATATTGAGGTCGGTGCCTCCATCGCCGAACCGAAACGGCTTGTGACCCGTATAAAAGGCCGAGGCACGGAGAGGTTTCGATAGTGGTCAACGAGTAATCCAGGTGACGAAGATAGTGACGGACGACCTTCGCAAGATATGGGACCGCGTCTGCAAAAGTGACGCTTCGGCCTGGCAGCAATTAGTGGAACGCTACGCCGCCCTGGTCAACACGGTGGCGCGACGGGTCGGTTTGTCAGTTCCGGACGCCGAGGACTGCGCCCAACACACCTGGCTGACATTGTACCGTCGTCGAAACGCCATCAAGGATCCTCAGAGTCTACCCGCCTGGTTGATTCGCACCACCCATCGCCAAGCCGTTCGCATGGCCAAACGTCTCAACTACTACTCCGAGGCGGACGCCGCGGAACTGTCAGTCGACCCAGCCATCCTGCCTGATGAAGTGGTGCAGCAACTTGAGCATCAGGCAATCCTGAATCGAGCTATGGAGCTTCTCGATCCGCGCTGCCGTCAGTTGATCGCGGCCCTTTACCTGGACGGAGAAGACATCTCATACCGAAAACTTGCGGCTCGGCTTGGTCTGGCGCCAAACTCTGTCGGTTCGCTGCGAGGCCGTTGTCTGAAAAAACTTCAGAAAATTATCGAGAAAATGGGATACGGGGCGGACTAAAGCGACGACTCCACCCTCCTTTGAGCAGAAATGAAAGTCAGGCAATGAAAAAACGGACGACGAAATCCAGCCACAACTCCAGCCGGACGCATCCCAAGACGAGAGTACGGCGCCCGACGACCGGCGACAAAGCAGACGAGGCGAGAATGGTCCGCAACCTGCTTAAGCCACTTGAGGAGAATCTCCAGAAGGCCGGATTTATTAGACCTTCCGAAGCTGCGGTCGAGCGATACTGTTCCGTCCCCCTGCTGTTTGATGCCACAGCCGTGGTCCAACCGGTACCGGGTGAGATAGTATACGATTCCTGGGCGCACGGTCCGGCAGTTGCCCTGAGGGACATT
>DAOVOW010000425.1 GCA_030629485.1 bacterium | reverse complement strand
CCAGCAGATTGGCTACTACAATCGAAGGCGGCGGCATTCGGCGCTTAGTTACATGGCGCCGATGGACTACATCATCCAGGAGGGAATCCTGCCGGAACCAGCCCTTGGCTTAGCAGTTCCAAGCAGCTAAACTGGTGCAACATTCCAACCTCATATCCTCAGTAGAGTTAGTGAAGTCGATTGTGCGAATGGGCAACTTGCGCAAGTTGATTGACTTTACCTGAGGAAAGGTCCTGTACTGTTCCTGTGTCAAGTTGTTATATATCCATCGTACAAGACATGAGTTCAATAGCCCAATGTAATACTTCATCAGGTCTGCATCTTTAGGGCGAATGATAATGATGCTATCCAGGCAGTAGTAGCCGATTTCGTCGAGGGAAGCGTACAGGGAGTTTGCTGTTTGCCGGAGCACTATCTTCGGGGCATTGAACAACTCAGGATAGCGCGGCCAATGTAAACTCCACCACGGTATTAGACCTTTCCGAGTCTCCCTCTTCTGCGCCAACTTCGCCTGATACGACTTTAAGTATTCGAGCGCTTTAGGGTGTGTCTTGCCCGATATTGCCTTTGTCGAGTAAATGATGGAATGTCCAGTTTCCTTTGGAACATAATAGGCATTCATTTCTCGACCGATAAGTACTGGATGAAGTAAATCGCGTTCGATTCCCAGTAACTTCGCCGCTTTATCTTCGATACGGAACACCTTGTCTCCACCTGTCCCAATTCCCGATGCAACTTGATCGCAAATATCGCCAAGCAACGTCGGTATTCTTCGTAGGATGCGCGCAATGCGCTTTGTAGCATCCTTGTTCATCGGCACGGTGCAGTCAGGCGAAGTGAGAATGTCCTCCGCATCGACGGTCACTGTTTCTCCAGCATTTAGAGTCAAAGCCAATGCGCATCGCTCTATGTTTCTTAGATCGGCTACTGCAGTTGTATTCTGCGTCTTACCTGCTTTGCTATGCTCAATAACGACGACACAACATGGAGCAGTTACAGCAAACACGCTATCACCTAAGTTTATCGCTGCCGCAAGACACATTTCTTGGACGAAGAACTGCCTTGCTTTCGCGTATTCGTGTTGGAACAGGAAGTTGTTCGGGATGATCATTCCAAGTCTGCCGTTTGGTGAACTCACAGCGCAGCCTTGTGCCAGAAAGTAGTTGAACGTATCCGGAGTGCGCATGTGAACGTGAGCGAACTTCCGCATCAAGTACTGTTTCTCTTCCATCGTTAGGTCGCCGCCCCACGGCGGATTCCCGATCACGGCGTCGAATCCGCCGGCGTTCATGATCTCCGGGAATTCGGCGTTCCAGTCGAAGGCGTTGATGCGGTAGCGTTCTTCTTCGTCGATCAGGCTGAGTTGCTTTCCTTGGTAGAAGTCGGGTCCGATGAGCGAGTTGCCACATTTGATGTTGTCGGCAAGATCGGGCAGCGCGCGTTGGTGGAACAGGCGCAGGTGCTTGACGAGCGTCTCCTCGTTCTCGCCTTCGAGCACTTTCAACAGAAGCGAGAGTTTGGTCACCTCGACGGCCTGCGGGTCGATATCCACGCCGTAGATGTTGTTAAGGAGAATCCGCTTCTTCTCGGCGGTGGTCAGCCGCCAGTCGCCGCCCGGACCGTGGAAGATCTTCGGCTTTCGACCTCGCGCGTGCTTTTCCGGGTCGTGTTCGGAGTACCACTTGAGGTGCCAATCAAGCAGGGTTTGATAGGCACCAAGCAGGAACGAGCCGGAGCCGCAGGCGGGATCGAGCACGCGAAGCTTCGCGACCTGGTTCGGCGTTTTCCCATCAAGGAGTTTTCCCACGGTGTGTTCGACGATGTAGCCCACGATGTAGGTCGGCGTGTAGTAGACACCGCCCGCTTTTTTGACCTCGGGCTTATCCTCGACCACCGCGCGGTGCGCCGGCGTCAGCCGGATCACCTTGCCGAGGAACTGTTCGTAGATGTGGCCGAGGATATCAGCCGGAAGCACGGAGAACTCGTACGGGCTCTCCGGGTAGTAGAGCTCCTTGAGAATGCCTTTCAAGACCTTATCGTCGATTGCGAGGTTAAGGGTGAGGCCATCGGGCGGCTCGGTGCGGTCCTTGTCCTTGCGGAAGTGGAACAGCCCGGAGTTGTAGCGCTCGTCTGCACGGCGGAAGATCTGACACACACGTTTGTAAGTCTCCGTGCCGTTCTGAAGCGCCATCAACTGACCGTATCCCTCGATCCCCCGGTCCTCGCAGATGCGAAGGAAGATGATCCGATCGACCGTCCGCTGGACGGCGAAGTTCAGCTCACGGGTGGAGAGTTTAGTGTTACGCAGGGCGATGTTCCGGGCGAGCACGTCGCGCCAGGCCTCGATCTCCTTCAAGAATGCCGTGTCAACTTCTGCAGTGCCTTTCTTGCGCTTCGTAGATTCGATGTACTTGTCGAACGAGCCCTTGTGGATCGCCTCGGGAGAGAAGATCGACGCGATCTTGTCCCACTTCTCGGCGTATTTATCGAGAGTCAGGTAGAGCACACGCGCGGTGGAAGCCTTGTCCGCTTTGTCAGGCTTCACGCGGCAGTCGTAGACCACGAACTCCTCAAAGTCAGTGAGGATGGAAAGTGGCAGCTT
>DAOVOW010000355.1 GCA_030629485.1 bacterium | reverse complement strand
TTTGTCCATAAGAAAATCGTCAACATGTAACTTTTTTTCCAGTTTCCACTGAATTCAGCCTAGTGGAGACCAAAACACCCGAATATGATTGCAGGTTTCAGGATTGTTTGCCATTATAATCCTTGCAAAACGGGTGGTGGCACAGCCGGATCACAGCGCCCACCATGCCGGGAACCGGCTGGCGGTTTGCCCGTTTAACGGATATTATGGCAACCCTGATTTTCAAGCCGGAGGGCGTAGAAGTCCAGGCGGCTGAGGGTGAAACGATTCTGGATGCAGCCCTGGACGGCGATGTGGCTATCGCTCATGACTGTGGGGGTAACGGCATCTGTGGCACCTGCCATATTATTGTCGAGGAGGGGCTTGAGACACTTCACGAAAAAACAGAGGAAGAAATCGATATGCTTGAGATCGTGGAAGGCGTCACCGACCGATCGCGCCTGGCCTGTCAGTGTGAAATCAGCGGTGATCTTGTGCTCTTGATTCCTCCCGAATAGGGACGCTCGGGGCTGTCTTACCTAAACGTCGGTCTCCCACAGCCATAAACCACTTATCAACACCTGCCGATAATCTTATGAGACGAACCAGGTTAGGCTATGGTAAGATGACGGCAAGACTCACCTCAGAAATCGGCTATTCGCTAATTGAACTGATCATCGTAATCGTGATCGTGGCCATTATCGCCTCGGTGGCCGTGAAATCGCTGAGGGGTACCAATGAGGTTGTTCGCACCGAGGAAACCAAGGTCGAGTTGGAGCAGTTGGCCTATGCCGTGGCCGGCAACCCGACCTTACTCTCCGGAGGAGCGCGGACTGACTACGGCTACGTCGGTGATGTCGGCACCATGCCGCCCAATCTGGATGCGCTGGTGACCAACCCGGGCGGATACGGTACCTGGGATGGTCCCTATGTGCGCGATGATTTCTACGTTACCGCTGGCGGTCTATCGTCGGAATTCAAGCTCGACGGCTGGGGTAAGGCGTACGTTTATTCCGGAGGGAACAGCATAGTCTCCACCGGCAGCGGGTGTAATATCAGCCGCCGTATCGCCAACGCCACCGACGACCTGCTGTACAACGACCTGTCCATTGCTGTGGTCGACCTCGACAACGATCCGCCGGGAGTTGTTTTTCGAGACTCGGTGCGAATTATCCTCACTCATCCTGATGGCGCCGGTGGATATACATCACGCACAGCCAATCCGGATGGCAACGGCCTGGCGGTCTTTGATTCCATCCCGATCGGGAGACACACTATGCAGACCGTGTATCTGTCCACCAACGATACCCTCACCAGGTTAATCAATATCGATCCCGGTCGCAGCAGCTACCTGCAGACCCAACTGTTCAGTGATGTGTGGTAGCCTCATGATGCAGCGGATACGGAACAACAGCGGTTTCGGCCTCATTGAGCTGACGGTGGTGGTAATCATCGTCGGTATACTGGTGGCGGTGGCGATGCAGTCGGCCACGGTGATGGTTCAGGATGCTCGAAGGGTTGAGACCGAGCGCGAAATAGAGATGCTGGCTGACGCAATCGTTGGGGATCCGGCGATTATCTCCAACGGGCAGCGAGCGGATTTCGGCTATGTCGGTGACGTCGGCAGCTTTCCCGCGAATTTGCAGGCGCTGTATGAGAACCCCGGCGGCTATTCAACCTGGGACGGGCCGTACCTTCCACCGGGACTGGCCCAGGACTCGACCGGCTTCAAAACCGATGAGTGGGGCAGCCTCTATAATTACAGCGGCGGCGTGACGATCACATCGACCGGAAGCGGTTCGACTATCACTGAGAAAATCGCTAACTCTGTGACCGATTACACCCTCAACACACTCAACGGATCGATCAGGGATGCCAACGACTCGGTGCCCGGGGCTACCTATCTTGACTCGGTCGACATCAAAGTCACCATCCCGAACGGTGGCGGCGGCGCAACAACCAAGGCGTACATACCGGACTCGGCGGGGCTTTTCACACTCGACTCGCTGCCGGTCGGGACACATCCCTTGCGAATGATCTATACGCCCAATGTCGATACGCTGCTTCGGTACGTGACGATCCTGCCGAGACACAAGGGATGGGTCAGTTACAAGTTCGCTTCGGCGTATTTCAGCGGAGGAGGCGGTGGTGGTGGTTGCGGCGGCCCCGGTTCTGAAAAGCTTCGACCGGTGGGTGTTGGCAACGCCACCAATCTGGTTACCGACGGTTGCGCAACCAACTACCTGTGTGTAGACGACGTGAGCACCGATGATGACGCCACTTATGTCAAGTCGGTCGGCACTTCTTATGGCACCGATACATACGCGACGGCCGATCCGACGGACACAACCTGTACGATAACATCGGTGACCGTCTATGTCCGCGCCCGGAAGCGTGTGAAAACTGCCTATGCTCAAGTGGTGTTGCGAACCAATGGCGCCGACTACACCGGTTCGGAAGAAACGCTCGGCAGTTCCTTTATCGATTACAGTCAGCAGTGGACCAATAACCCGTTTACCGGCGTAGCCTGGACCTGGACGGAGGTCACCGACATGGAGATCGGCGTACAACTAAGATCCTCCAAGTCGACTCATCCGGCACGATACACCCAGGTATGGGTGGTGGTGGCGTACACGAATTGATAGCGATATGGCAACACGATTCCTGCGCAGAACATCCGGCAGCGACGGTTTCACGCTGATCGAAGTCATCCTGGTGATTATCATCACCGGGATTCTCGTTACCGTGGCGCTGCGCTCCGGCGGTGTCATATACGACAGCGCCCGGACCGAAGAGACCAAACAGGAACTTCAGGCGCTGGCCATAGCCATGGTCGGCAACACGGAACTGCAGAACAACGGCGTGCGCAGCGATTTTGGATATGTCGGCGACATCGGCGCCATGCCACCCAACCTCGATGCGCTGAATGTCAACCCCGGCGGCTACACCACCTGGAAGGGACCGTATATCGATAATCGCTTCACTCAAAAGGTCGACGACTACAAGAAGGACGCCTGGGACGCCAACTACAGCTACAGCGGCGTCAACATTACCTCAAGCGGCTCCGGGTCGGATATCGTCCGTACGTTAGGCAACAGCGTGGAGGATTTCACGATCAATGAGGTTAGCGGTCTGGTCTTAGATCTTGACGGCACGCCGCCTGGGTCGACATACAGGGATTCGCTGTCGGTCCGTATGACCATCCCCAACGGTGCCGGCGGCACGGTCACCAAGAGTGCGGCGGTCGACATCGGCGGGTATTTCGTATTCGACTCCATCCCGATCGGCAACCACGACATTGAAGTGATCTA
>DAOVOW010000130.1 GCA_030629485.1 bacterium | reverse complement strand
GTCAAGCCCGGAATGACAAAGCAAAGGGATCGCCAGGCGACTGCTACCACCAACCCTGTCGGCCGTCTTCGTAGGAGAAGGGGCGTTCTTCGTGGTCGCTATCCTCGGCCACCAGCCAGTAGAGGCAGCCGACCGGGACATCATCAAACACCAAAGGCTCGTCGGTCGCAGTTGCTTTGCCAACTGATTGCCAGCCGTCGTCGAAGTAGAACAGTTCGTACTCAACGCCCGGTGTCAGTAACGACTGCTCGACGCCTCTGTTCAATGTCCACTGGTTGTGTCCGGTGTTGGCCGTCAACCGTAACGTGTCAATCGTGTCAGTCTGGGGGATGAAGTGACGGATACTAAATTCACCGTTGGTCGTGAAAGGTGGAGCGCATGGAACCACTTCTTCATTCAGGTATAAAGCTGGAAGATAGAGGAGAAAACCAGCTACTTGTTCAAACGTGATGTACTCGTGCTCAATGTTTGCCCAGTCGATCGGTTTCCATTCACCGGAATTGAAAACGCACAGGTATGCAATGTCGACCGAATCGGGGATCGGTTGCTCAAATTTCACAGACAGATCGGTTGTCATACGGCTAATTGAGGTGTATTCGCCTGTAACATCGACATAGCTCTTTCCTCTCAACCAAGGCGGCAGTTTCTCCTGCTTGTGATCCTGAAATACCAGGTTGTCTTTCTGATGACTGAAGGCCTTGCGGTAAACCTTAGCCGGTCGATTGTTCAGTTTGTACTTGCGGGGGTTGGATTCCGCCCCCATAAACGGTATCGCATTGAAATCGGATGCGATGATAGCGTTCCAGGCGTGGTTGTTGCCGGCATCGGCCCAGGCGGGGGTGTAGTCGCTGGTGACCGCCAGCCCGTTGGCGCGCATGGCGTAGATGGTGATGTTGGTCATGTCCTCGCACCGTCCAACGCCGGTACTCAACATCTCCGTCAGTCCCAGATCGGTGGGATGATAGTAATAACGGGGATCGAAAGTGAACCAGGTCTTGATATCGTCGTTGATCAAAGATGCCGCCTCGACCGGATCAGTCGGGTCGGTCATATTGTCGGCCAAGTCAGCATACTTTTCGAAGAAATACTTGCGCCAGGGTTCGAGCGGTTCGCCGCTGCCCCGGTATGGGAGCACATACTGGCTGAAGTCGTCAAACGACAGATGCTGCGCCCAGGGTCTTTCCCTCCAGGCGCGAAAGGCGTAATCGATCTGAGTAATGATGAAATCGGCTGTGATTGATTCTACATCGGTCAGCAACTCTCTCTTGTCAAAGTCGAGTTCACCATGTTCCGCCTCCAAAGCCGAGACTGAAGTTTTCAGTGAATCATACGATGGGTAGTCGCTAACATCAAAGGCAACCACATTGTCGGCGGTGTCCTTCAGATCATAAGTTGCGTAACCGTGCCCTTCCATGTTGCCGATGAGGAAGAGCGCCGCCTCGAGCTTGAGAGTGTCACCTGCGGTGCGATAGTGGGCGATCACCTTCTCCAATTCGGCGCCGTTGTCGCCTGCCGCCTCAATGGCTGATGATACTTCAACCGGCAACTTCGGTCCAAGCGAACAGGTCACCACAATGAGACCAACTGCGGCTGCGAGTAATAATCCTGTCAATACTGTCTGCTTCATGGCAATCCTTAGTTTTGTTATAAATGCTTGATTCATGTGGGTATACTATTATATGGGTTGCCGGTCGGCAAGTATTCTGTGACATTCCGTCGGTTTTATCGAGAATTCGGTTGCATGTTTGCGGACACCGCGTATATTCAGATCAATCTTTGACCGGCCGTCCATGGAGTTTCATCCTTCGGGCGAATTTTCCGGCGATCATTTGTGAGATTGTTGCGACACGATTCTGGAATCTGTCCAGGATGGCGCCTTTCGGCTCGACCGGTTCTCGGATGAGCCTCGGTTGGTTAAGAAGCAGGGAGATATAAGTAGACCGTGTTTCGCAAAATCCATCAGTACCTGGAAGCAGTGACCCCGGAGCGTCCCCCTGTCCTTCGTGAGATGGAAGAGTACGCCGCCGAGCACGGTTTCCCGATTGTAGGGCCGTTGGTGGGGAGGTTTCTGTACCAGATGGCGATAACCATCAAAGCCAAAAGAATATGTGAGTTGGGCTCTGGCTTTGGATACAGTGCCTTTTGGTTTTCGCTGGCGATGCGTTCCCGCGGCAGTATTCTCATGATCGATTTGGACAAACGAAACAAACGACGTGCCTTTGACTACTTCAAGAGAGCCGGCTTGGAGAGTCAGATTGAGTTCAGGGTTGGTGATGCTTTGAAGATTCTGAAGAAAACCGATGGGCTGTTCGACATTGTCTTCAATGACATCGACAAAGACGGTTACCCTGAGACCATCGATGCTGTGGCGGCTCGACTGAAAAAGACCGGCTTGTTTATTACAGATAATCTGATCTGGTCCGGCCGGGTCTGCGACAAGAATCCGGATGGAACCACTAAGGCGATCAAGGAATTCACGCAACGTTTGTACCAGGACAGCCGCTTCTTTACTACGATCCTGCCGATCAGGGACGGAGTGAGCTTAGCTGTCCGTCTGTAGCCGTCTCTGTGGGACGATTCTACGAAAGGCGACGCAAAGATCCTGCAAATGTTGAAACAAAACAGACTGTTGAGACGTTCAATAGATGGGCACGTCATAGATTAAAGCCGTCTGAAAGATTTCCGATAATGGTAACAAGGTTCAATCAAACAGACGACTGGTCGATCAGGGGTGGCCATTTCGAGAGCGTATATCGGTCGCTCAAGGTATCATCTATTGTAGTGCAGACGTTATAATGGTTCGACCATACGAATCAGCTTGACTAAGGTCAATGTGTATCTTGCGGATCGCGTACATACTCTTTAGTTGGAAAAAGCTACAAAAAGTGTTGACAAATACTATAAGAACGTGTTTTAATTGTATCCCAAGATCGCTGGATCTTGACAGGGTCCATACTCTTGGCCGGAATCCGCTGGCTACCAAGGGGAATTTCGATAACAGAATTTGGCCGGCGTGAACAGGGGTTTCATAATAACAGGTCGACGCCGCTTGGGTGGTGCGACGAAACAAAAGGACGTGCAGGAGGTAATATGGCTTCGAAGCTAGTAATTTTCATGAGCTACGGGAGTGACGAAGCGTGTATCGAAACGAGAAAGTTTATAGAAGATGCCGGGGTTATTCTGCAGATTCGCGATATGTCCGAGCAGCCCTTGACGGAGTACGAGTTGAACATCCTTATCGGGCAACATCGGATCGGTCACTTCCTCAATACATCGGCCCCCAGTCTTGGCAAACATAAACTAGACGAGTCGCTGCCGCCGCGGAACGAAATCATCAAATTGATGGCTGCTGACCACACCTTGATTCGTCGGCCGATCGTGAAGGCTGGTCGACTGCTGATCGTCGGTTGCGATCAACGCAAGATCGCCGAAATGCTCCAGATCAGCGACAACGGCGATGCAGCGGCCGTTGATCCGCCACAGCCGAGAAACCACCGTAACAAGAAGGCTCACGCTGGTCGTTCCTGACCAGTTTTCCCTTCCCGCTGCAAGATTGCGTTCGGGCCGTGGCTGTTGGATCGACCAATGCCCCCGAGGGTCTTTTCGCTGCTTCGTTTCTCCTACCATAATCTCTCGCTTGACCGGCTTGGCATTTTGCCACCCAGCCACCGCCTGTAGTCAAACGTGGTCCCGGCGCTTCAATATTGCGCTTCCTTTCCCGTTGGCTATATTTGAGACCATGAAGCCGATCGAATCACAAAGGAAATCACCATGACAATAGAACGCGAAGTTCTTCCTACTGATATTCTGATAGTCGGGGGCGGGCCGGCTGGTCTCGCTGTGGCCTACAAGCTGGCCGAACTGGTGGCTGCCGATGAGAGCCTCGAAATGCCGGAGATTCTCCTTATGGAGAAAGGTTCTCACGTCGGCGCCCATTCGTTGTCGGGAGCCGTGATGGATCCCCGCGGAATCGCCGAACTAATTCCCGACTTTGTCGACAAGGGGGCGCCGCTGGAGTCACCAGTCACCAGCGACGCCCTGTACTACCTCGGACAGGAAGCCACGCTTAAGTTCCCGTTTATGCCATCGGCTGTCAACAACCACGGCAACTACATCGTTTCTCTCAACAAATTCACTGCCTGGTTGGGTGAGCAGGTAGAAGCGGCCGGTATCGATATCTTCGCCGGACTGGCCGGGTATGAGTTGATCGTCAACGACGGCAAAGTCACCGGCGTGCAGACAGTCGATATGGGTTTGGACAAGGAGGGTAACCAGCGTTCCAACTTCGAACCAGGTTCGATTATCGAGGCGAAGGTTACTATTCTGTGCGAAGGTGTCCACGGTTCACTGACCCGGCATGCCTTTGAGAGAATTCCGGAACTTACCGCCGGCCGGCTCCCTCAAGTATATCTCACCGGCGTTAAGGAAGTCTGGGAAGTCCCCGCGGGTCGCATCAAAGTCGGGCAGGTCTATCATACCATTGGCTGGCCGCAACCATCAAGCGAGTACGGCGGTGGATGGATCTATGCCATGAGCGACACCATGGTTTCGGTCGGCTACGCGGTCGGGCTCAATTCGCCCGATCCCACCAATGATCCCCACATGAAGTTCCAACGCTACAAGACGCAGCCATTGGTTCGCAAGATTCTCGAGGGCGGCACCATGCTCCACTACGGCGCCAAGACTATGCCGGATAACGGTTACTTTTCCATACCCAAACTGTACCACGACGGACTGCTGCTGTGCGGCGACTCGGCCGGGATGCTGAATCCGCAGAAGCTGAAGGGGATTCATCTGGCCATCAAGTCCGGCATCATGGCGGCCGAGACGATTGTCGATTGTCTCAAGAAGGACGATTTCTCTGTCGATGCTCTACGTGGCTACCAGGAACGTTTTGACAAGAGTTGGGCGCGGGAAGAACTCTATCGAACACGCAACTTCCACGCCGGGTTCAAGGGCGGGCTGTTCTCGGGTTTGTTTCATGGCGCCATGCAAATGATTACCGGCGGCAGGGGGCTGTTTGAACGTCGCGCCGTCAAGCCCGACCATGAGCATATATGCAAACTCGACGAATACGGTCGGCAGGCCGGGCGGGAGCCGGAGAAGATATCGGTCAAGTTCGATAACGAGTACACCTTCGACAAGCTGACCGACGTCTACAAATCCGGCACCCAGCACGAAGAGGAACAGCCGGCGCACCTTGTAATCTCCGACTACGACATCTGCAATAATCGCTGCACCGAGGAATACGGCAACCCCTGTCAGCATTTTTGCCCGGCGCAGGTATATGAAATGGTAGACGATCCCGACCGCGAGGGGAAGACTATGCTTCAACTGACACCGTCGAACTGCGTGCACTGCAAAACGTGCGACATCGCCGACCCATACCAGGTTATCCGTTGGGTTGTACCCCAGGGCGGCGAAGGACCCAACTATGAGAATATGTGATGGTGGCGCAACCTATTATGGCTGGATGGCAGAGTAGCGTCATGGCCCCCGTAATAATCGGCTCCATCGGCGTGGCGCTGCTGCTGATAGCCTTCGGGCTAAACTTGGTGCGCCGTCTCTCCGAGCGCAGTGTCTGGTATCTCTCGATGAACATCGTCGGGGCATTACTTGCTGCCTGGTACGCCTGGGCGGGTGGCGCTGTGCCGTTTGTGATTCTTGAAGCGGTCTGGGCGCTCACCGCGCTGGTGCGATTGATCATGGTTCTGATGCCGCGCTCATCATAGCGGTTCCACCTTGATGTCGTTAGCGCCATCGGCCGCCTGAGAGAAATCGCTTGGCCGGTTGCTCATATTGTATTATTGTTAGCTCGCTCCGGACGGGAATAGTTGCCTGCTTCCCTCCGGATAGAAGACACGATGTGTCCGGGGCAGTAGCTCAGTTGGGAGAGCGCCACGTTCGCAACGTGGAGGTCGTGGGTTCGATCCCCATCTGCTCCATTAATTATTGAACGATCCCTGTTGTCAGGGCAGTTCTGTTCTTTGATAATTTAAGCTGCGTGCTAGATGGGGAGTTAGCGGTGCCCTGTTACCTGCAATCCGCTATAGCAGGATCGACTCTTATGCTAGGATTTTATCGATTGATTGTTTAATGCTTTGCAGTGTTGATAGTTTAGTCC
>DAOVOW010000391.1 GCA_030629485.1 bacterium | reverse complement strand
ATTGTCGCACAAAGTCTTCGAAGCCCCGCTTGAGTTCAAACTGGTCAAGAAACCGAAAGATCTCGTCGGGTGACGCGTGCACCATCGCCGCCTCCTTAAGAAGGCAATCACGCGTGGACAGAGCACCGCTTTTCCAGAGTGGGACCAGTTTTTCGTTTCTCCCTTGCGAGAAATGGTAAAACAGGTTGTAGCCGATATCGCGCCGGGTGATAGTGCCGTCGAAATCTGAGAGTATGACGGTTCTCATTGGACTACTATCCCTATCATGGAATTCCAGGTCGTCTTCAGCGCGCAAGAATCTCTCGGGCGGCCAGAGCGATCGCGGCATCCTGTTTCACCACCACCTCGTCATAGGCGCGGTAGGTAGAATAGGCGCGCTCGAAAGCGAGTTGAACCAATCGCATCTTGAGATATGGTTTGTACTCGAAAAGTCGCCGCCGGTCATGCGCCCGGGCCAACTCGGCTAAGCCGGAGGACATGGCCTGGATTTGTTCGGAGCCGCTTTCCAGTTCGGTCAGCACAAGGAGGCTATCGGCACGCCGGGTCAACTCCGACGGGTATTCGAATTCGTCCTTAATGAAGTCAGCCAACTGTTCAATCCAGATATCATCCAACCCGTCCTCCTGGTACTGGACGATGATCTGAGCCTGATTGTTATGGGCGAAACGGTGCAAAAGAAACGAATTCTCCAGGGCGCTGACGTACACGTCAGATCCGGGTGCATCGAAGTAGTAATCCGGCGGGAGTCCATGACCAATCTCATGCAGCATGGAATCGAAATCGTTAAGATATATCCCACCCTCGAAGTAGTAGCGTGAGATAGTAAGCCGAAGTCCGTCGTCCTCAAAAAACCGCAGGTATCCCTGGACCAATCCCTTACCAAAAGTCGTGTCCCCTACCAGGACCGCGCGATCATTGTATTTCAACGCCCCGGCTACGATCTCCGAGGCCGACGCCGAATTGCGATCGACCAGCACCGCCATCGGCAAGCTGTGAGTGCGGTCGCCATCGTCGGCGACAAAGCTCTCGTTATTCCACCGCGAGCGACCATCGGTGCCGACCACGAATAGTCCGTCCTCAAGAAACAGACTGGCCGTAGCGTGTGCTTCGACAAACAAACCACCCGGATTCCCGCGCAAGTCAAGGATCACACTCCTGGCCGAGTTCTCGGGACCGGCCAGTGAATCCAGCGCCGACGCTACCTCGTCGGCGGCGCCCGGCGCGAAATCGGTCAACTTGATGTACACCACGCTGTCCGGCGTGAAACCCGCATAGACGACGTGACGATACGACACCTCGCGCCGCTCAACCACGATTTCCAGACTGTCATCATCGCACGGACGATAGACCTTCAAGGTCACCGTGGTACCGTCCTCACCTCGCAGAAACAGGGTCGCCTCGTTAGGCGTCCGGTCAGCCAGAAGGTTCGAATCGGCGGCGATAATTATGTCGCCACTCAAAAGACCGGCCGCTTTCCCCGGTCCGTCATCACGAACCGAGTATATCCGCAAGCCGTCCCGGTGTCCGGTGATAGTTACGCCGATACCCCCGTAGTGGCCTTCTCGCTGCTGTCGTTTTTCCTCGAATTCCGCAGGGGACACGTAGCCCGAATACCGATCCAACACGTCCATCATCGCCCGCCGCCCGGACCTGACCAGATGATCCCAGTCCACCTCACCCTCATGATGCTCATCCACCAGACGGGCGACGGTTACCATGTGGTAGGCGTGCTCAAGTCCGGGGTCGGACAGGACGTAGAGTGTCATACCGCCGCTCAACAAGATCATGGCGCCAAGCAGCGTCGTGGCAATCACAATCGATCGCCGATCAAACGTCGCGTATTGAGTCATAACCTGCCGATTCGACGGTCGAGAATAGTTCGGATACTCTGAAACACTTCGTCAACGGAGCGGCCGGCGTCCACGACCTTTATGCGCCGACGTTCCTTGCGGGCAATCTCCAGAAAACCGGAGCGCACCCGGGTGAAAAACGCCTTCGGTTGCAACTCCAATCGGTCCGGGCGCTTGCCCCGGCGACTGCGAGCCGTACGCAGATCGAGATCGAGAAGAAAGGTCAGGTCCGGTTTGAGATCGCCCACGGCCAGTCGATTCAGGCTTCGCACCATCCGGATATCCAGTTTGCGCCCAAACCCCTGGTAGGCCGTGGTGCTGTCATAGAACCGATCACACAGCACTGTGTGACCGGCGGCCAGGAGTGGCCGAATCTCCTGACTGGTAAGCTCCGACCGCGCCGCTTCGTACAACAGCAGTTCCGTCACCGGTGCAATCGACAACTTACCGTCGAGCAAAAGCTCCCGAATTCTCTCCGCCGTGGCCGTGGCGCCGGGCTCGCGCAGTAACTTTACACGCATACCCCGAGCGGTGAGATACTGGTAGGTTAAGATGGCCTGGGTCGTCTTACCGCAGCCGTCGATACCTTCAAAAGTTACAAAAAGAGTTTTGTGCTTCTTCGCGATCACGATGTTTTCCCTCGCCGCACGTTCCAAAAGAAAGACCGGCGATTATTCGAATCGCCGGTCAAGTTAGTCAAATCGCTATTGGCGGCAAACTACTTTTTGCTGCGAACCAACCGCTTTTTCGGGCGTGACGCCGCACCTGCTTTTGAAGTGGCCGGGCGCGTCGAGCCGGTGCGCTTGGCCGCCACCTTCAGCTTCCGCTTCGGCTTGGCTGCCTGTTTCCAACCGTACTTCGTGATGACCTCCTCGGTCAGCTTGCGGGCTTCATCGTCGGTGTACTGAACCGGCGGCGATTTCTTGAAGTAGGACGACGGTCCGATCAGAGCGCCCGACAGTTTGTTATCCAACGCCAGCTTGCAGCAGCGCACGGCGTCGATCACCACGCCGGCCGAGTTGGGGCTGTCCCACACCTCAAGCTTCAGTTCAATGTTGAGTGGCACATTGCCGAAGGTGGTGCCTTCCATGCGAAT
>DAOVOW010000287.1 GCA_030629485.1 bacterium | reverse complement strand
CGCCGAGGCAAATGTGGATTACGACAAGCTGCGGGAGATGGACGATGTAAACTCGACCCTGGCGCAGACCGATGTGGCGATTGTAATCGGAGCCAACGACGTTGTCAATCCGGTAGCCCGCACCGATCCGACTTCCCCGATAGCAGGTATGCCGATTATCGATGTTGACAAGGCGCGGACCGTCGTGGTCATCAAGCGAAGTCTCAGCCCCGGATTCGCCGGGATTCCCAATCCGTTGTTCGCGATGGACAACACATTGATGTTCTTCAACGACGGCAAGAAAGCAGTGTTGGAGATTATCAGTGCGGTGAAAGAATCTTAGCGGCACTAACCGGGTTAGTTCTCACGAAGCTGTTGCCTCAGGTCTTCCAGCCGTTTCTTAATGCGTACCGTTTCGGGCTCGTCCGGCGACAGCAAGACAAACTTCTCGTAGTGGCGAACGGCGGCGAGCATGTTGTCGCGCGAATCTTCCAGGAATCCTTTGATCAGGTGCGGATAGGGGAGGGTCGGATCGGAAGCCATCAGGGAGACAGCCATGGTATCCGCCTCGTAGCTGTTGCCGGCGCGGTAATGGATGATCATTAAGTCAGTGAGAATCTCAGGGTCGCAGGGGAACAATTCGGATGCGCGTCTGACCGCATTCAACGCCTCGTAGTACTTCTTCTGATCGCGATACCAGATGTAGTTGTTCATGTGATGCACGCGACTTAACGGCTCGAGCATCAAACAGGTATCGATCTCCGGTCTCGCTTGTGCGTAGCGTCCCAATTGAACCAGTACACTAACCAGCGTCGCCCGCGCCTCCGCCCAATAGGGTCGTTGCGCTTTTATGCGGTACAGAATCCGCAACGCCTCGTTGGGCTGATCGGCAGTGATCAGATCGCCGACGCCGCGTAGATTCAGATAGTCCGACGACCTGGACGGCATCATCCACTCCCACTGGTTCGCCTTCTCCAGGTTTGTGGTGTCGAGGGAGATAGTATCGTTCGCCCGCGCCAGAGTATCCAGAGCGGCAGGCGGCGGCTCTCCATATGGGGCCAGGTCTTCCGGGCTTACCTGCTCGTGACCGGGAATACGAATGACCTGCTTGCGTTCGTCAAGGTGCCGTCGATAGAAGTAGGCGTCACGGAAAGCCAGACCGGCTTGCAGATAGTAAAGTTCGTGCTTGTCAAAGTACTCGGAGGCATACGATTCGGTGTTATTGATCTTCAACAGTACCGGCAGGTAGCTCATTGGAACCATCAGAGCAAGGGCCGCCATCACTCCCAGCAGGCGCCGTCCGTTGGGAACATCAAGAGGGACGTCAGCCAGAAGCAGTCCGGTCAGAAGTGACATCGGGATCATGTAGACAACCAGGCGGGGCAGATCAAACACTATACTATGAACCGGGTCCATTATCACCATGACGGCGCCTCCGGCCAGCGTCATCAGGCTGAGCGTCACCAGGTTGGCATCGGTGCGTAGCGCCGACAGGCGTCGCGCCCATAAATACTTAGTCACGACAATCGCAGGAATGGTCAACAAGAAAACCTGCACCACATCGCTGATGTGTCGAGCCGAGAAGAGACCATAGTCGCCAAAGGGAGATTTGCCGTGCAGGAACAGGATGAAGCGCGAGAACTCGAAGTCGCTGAATCCTCGCCCATAGATAATCGCGAACAGTGCGAGGCAGGCAACCGGGCCGGACAACAGCGCCAGGTTGGACAGTCTGTCTTTGTTCTTGCCGAAGAATCGAACCGTAACGAAGATTACCGCGGGCAGAAGGTAGATCAGCCAGACGTGCAGGAACACCCCGGCAATTGTGAGAATCCAGACCAGAGCCAGGTTCTTGCCGGTACCATGACGGTTCAGCCGGACGGCCGCCCAGGCCACCCAGCAGGTTATCGCGGGCACCACCGGCTCCACGCCGACAAACCCGAAGTAGACGACCATCTGCGGACCGGCGAACATGATTACGAAAAGGAACACTCTCCGAATCGCATCGTGTGTGAATTCCATCGCGAGTTTGATGCAACCAATCAGCGCTGCTGCGGTGGAGAGGAACGCGACCAGTTTCCAACTGACCACCGCCGGCATGTTGCGCGGCATGTCGAACAGTGAGAATACAGCGTAGAACCACGACACCAGCATGGTAGCGCCAAACTCGAACCACCGGCAAATGATCATCGGCGCCTGTGCAATCTGCGCTATTCGCATGTTGCCGCCGCCGAGCAGGAATGAGTCGTGCTGGAAAACGATGGTCAGCACGAGAATGACTGCCGCAGCAATCATGACTCGCAGGCGAGTGGTGAAGAGTCCGGCGATAAGCTCGCCTCGAGTAACCAGTAGGTAAACCAGACCGCCCACCAAAAGGATCCACACTGCGGAATACCAACCCGGTAGATGAGCCAGGTGGATAAAGGACCAGTTGTTATCAAAGAGGACGCCGCCGAAAAACCGACTGGCTACGAAGATGACCAGGGCGGCGAGCGCGAAGTAAAAGGCGTGCGAAATATGCTTGTGATCGGTCATGGTACTGAGATCAGAATTCCTGACGGCCTTCCAGCGCCCGGCCCAGGGTGGCGCTGTCGGCGAACTCAAGGTCGGCGCCGACCGGGAGCCCTCGCGCGATGCGAGTGACCTTGACCCCCATCGGTTTGAGCAGCTTGGAGATATAGATAGCGGTCGCCTCTCCCTCGACGTTCGGATTGGTGGCCAGTACCACCTCCGACACGTCCTCTCCAAGTCGGTTCAAAAGCTCTTTGATTCGGAGATCATCCGGACCCACGCCATCAAGCGGTGATAGCCGCCCGCCGAGGATATGAAACAGGCTGTTAAACCCGTCCACTTTGTCGATAGCGGCAGCGTCGGCGGTTTCCTCAACCACACATATCACGCTGCTGTCCCGCTTCGGATCCTGGCACACCTGGCAAGGATCACTTTCCGAGATGTTAAAACAGATCGAACAAAACCCAACCTTCTCTTTCACCTCCCGGATGATATCGGCAAGCTCCAGGGCCTCTTCCCTGGACAGATTGAGGATATAGAAAGCCAGCCGTGCCGCCGACTTGCGTCCGATACCCGGCATCCGAGCAAGCCGGTTGGCTAACCGTTCTACCGATGAGGCCGACTTGAACATTACACGCCTCTTGAACTAAAATGGGAGGTTCATACCGGGGATGTTCAGGCCGCCGGTCAGGCTGGCCATCTTCTCGGTCTGAAGCTCCTGGGCTTTAGCCCGGGCCTGACTTATTGCGGCCAAAATAAGATCCTGCAGCATCTCAACATCGTCAGGATCGACCACTTCCGGATCGATCGTGATCGAGACGATATCCTGCTTGCCGTTGGCCGTCACTTTGACCATACCGCCGCCGGCCGTTCCTTCCACTTCGGTCTGTTCCAGTTCGGCCTGGATTTTCTCCATCTTGGCCTGCATCTGCTGCACCTGCTTCATCATATTGCCGATGCCACCCTTAGCCATGATCATCTCCTGTGTATGTTTCGCGAATCTCTATTGTCCACCATTTCTGACGCCGATGATTTCACCGTCTACTTTCTCCAGCAGCATTTGCAGTCGCGGCGAATTCTCAAGCAGCTTCTTTACGTCAACACCATTGCGACGTTTTCTTTCTGTATCGGTCGACCCGACATCCTTCTGCCTTTCGGTATCGAATTTTATACTCAGATTGGCAGCGAATTGATCTTTCAAACATTCGGTAATCAGGCTCAGATTGGTCGGTTTCTCCACCACCTGTCGCGCCACTGTGACCGAACCACCGAATACAGCCAGGATTTGATTATCCTTCACCTCTCGGATCTGGACCATGGCTAACTGAGAGGCCAGCATGCTGTTTTTCTGCCTTAGAAAACCCACAAACTTCTCCCAGCCCGCACGGACCATGGCCACATTGACAGCGTGCGTTCGAGACAAGCTGCGCTCACCAGACACCGACTCCGGCTCACTTTTGACCAGCTTTAGTCCCGAGCGGGGGGGGACGTCATCCTTTTTTTT
>DAOVOW010000132.1 GCA_030629485.1 bacterium | reverse complement strand
GGCGATTTTCATCAGCGAACAAGCCAGCGTCTTCATGAAACCGGTTGCCTCCACGATAGCACCATGCGTCGCCAGCGACTCGAACTTGTTGGGCGCCGTGACGAACCGCTTGCCGGTGATTTCAGCGATTGCCTTGGCCGACCGCTCGGCAAATTCCGGATGCGCATTCAGTCCGGTACCGACGGCGGTGCCGCCCAGAGCTAGCGGGTAGAGCCGTTTGAGACAGTCATCGATCCGTTCGAGTCCAAGGCTAAGAGCGGCGGCGTAGCCTGAGAATTCCTGCCCCAGGGTCAACGGCGTGGCGTCCATCAGATGAGTGCGACCGATTTTGATGATATCCTTGAAGGCGTCGGACTTCTTCGCCAGCGTGTCGCGCAGTTGGGTGATCATTGGGATCAAGCGGCGATGGATCTCCTCGACGGCGGCGATGTGCATGGCGGTCGGGAAGGTATCGTTTGACGATTGTCCCATGTTGACATGGTCGTTGGGATGAACCGGGTCCTTGCTTCCAAGCTTACCGCCGGCCAGTTCGATCGCGCGGTTGGAGATCACTTCGTTGGAGTTCATGTTGCTCTGGGTTCCCGAGCCGGTCTGCCAGACGACCAGCGGGAAATGGTCATCGAGTTTTCCGTCGATCACTTCGTCAGCCGCTTTGACAATCAGGTCGCCTTTGTCTTTGGGCATCTTTCCCAAATCCATATTGACCAGGCAGGCAGCCTTCTTGAGGATGCCCATGGCTCGGATGATCTCGCGTGGCATCGTCTCGGTGCCGATGCGGAAGTTGGTCAGTGATCGAGCCGTTTGGCAGCCATAATACCTGTCAGCGGGTACTTTCATTTCCCCCATAGTGTCTGTTTCAATGCGATATTCCATAGTTCCTCCGGTCGCTTGGCGACCAAAATAGTTGGAAACGTTGTTTCATCTTTTGAGGTCCGAATATACAGCCTCGGATCATGCCCGCAAGGAGGTTTGAGGACATTTTTGTGTTTTCGCCGCCTTCGGCGGTCTCGTGGTAACTGCGACCTATGCCACCGGCCTACCTTGTTTCCCGCAGGTCCGGTTCATGCTTTCGGAGTTTCCGAGAATATGCAAACTGAATCTTGACACCGAGACGCGACCAAGGTTGATTCTCTCTATGGGTGAGTCGTACTACTTGAAAGACTTGGTTGTGATTTTCGGCCTTGGTGTCATCATAGTGACGGCCGCCCACAGGTTCCGTCTGCCTGCCATAGCGGGATTCGTAGTGGCCGGTATCCTGGCCGGCCCGCAGGGGTTCGGCCTTATCAATGATATCCATCAGGTGGAAAGGCTGGCCGAGATCGGGGTGGCGCTCCTGTTGTTCGGTGTCGGTATGGAGCTTCCGATGGATCGTCTGAAGCGCCTGTGGAGACCGATTCTTATCGCCGGGACCCTTCAGGTGGTACTCAGTTTGGTGGCGGCCTACATGGTCGCCAGGCTGGTCGGTCTAACACCGCAGGAGGCCTGGTTTGTGGGCTTTGTGGTGGCGATATCCAGTACCGCCATCGTGCTCAAGGATCTGGAGGAACGCGGGGAGATAGACGCGCCGCACGGCAGGATTACACTTGGCGTGCTTATCTTCCAGGATCTTTGTGTGGTACCGATGATCCTGTCGATCCCTCTCCTGGCGGGTGCCGGCAGCGCCTCCCCAGGGCCGGCCATGACCCTTGTTCGTTCGGCCGCGATTATTGTCGTTACTGTGCTGGCCGCTCGCCTGATCACTCCGAGGTTGATGAATCTGGTGGCCAAGACACGCCAGAGAAATGTTTTCATAATGACCAGCCTGTTGATCTGCGCCGGAACGGCCTGGATTTTATCACTGGCCGGAATATCGCTGGCCCTGGGAGCCTTTCTGGCGGGATTGATAATGGCGGGAAGCCAGTACCGCCATCAGGCGATGGCGGACATCATACCTTTTCGGGAGGTGTTTGCCTCACTGTTTTTTGTTTCGATCGGCATGCTGCTCGATCCGCGGTATCTCCTGGAGAATATGTTCACGATACTATTGCTGTTTGTGGGTATAGTTCTCGGGAAGTTCATCGTAGTTTTCTTAACCGGGACATTGATGCGACTTCCGATCCGGGTCACCGCAAAGGCGGCCATGGCTCTGGCTCAGGTCGGAGAGTTTGCTTTTGTGCTGATAGGTCTCGCCGTATCTTACCGGTTGATAGACGGCTCACTTGCGAGCAACCTTATGGCGGCCGCCATACTATCGATGCTGGTGACTCCCATCCTGATCGCGCTTGCTCCGACTGTCGCGGCAGGCGCCGGAAAACTTGGCGTGCTCACCCGTCTGTTGGATGTATCGACCGCGGAGGACGCCGCCGAAAGCGGGCGAAAGATGCGCGATCATATCATAATCGGCGGCTATGGGCTGGCCGGCGCCGATCTGGCCCTGGCCTTGAAAGACAGCAACATTCCATATCTGATTGCAGAACTGAATCCGGCGAATGTGCGCCGGGCGCGTGAGAACGGGGAACCGGCATACTATGCTGATATCACCAGTCCGGACGTCCTTCAGCACCTGGGTGCGCAACTCGCCAGGGAACTGGTGATTCTGATAAATGATCCGGCCGCCATTGAACGGGCGGTGAAAGCCGCTCGGAGAGTCGCTCCCAGGTTACACATTACGGTGAGAACCAGGTACTTACTGGATGCCGCCCTAATGCTGGGCGCCGGCGCCAGCGATGTTATCGCATCCGAGGTTGAGGCTTCCGCTGAGGCGCTGGCGCGAGTTCTCGGCCGATTACAAGTCAGCCCTGAGGTGATCGACAGTCACGTGGCCAGAATGAGGAGCCGGGAAAAAACCGTCGGCGATTGACGACGACGTCGATGTGGTTTGAAGCTTCGTCATCTTTCCCAGGGCGCCGGCCATCATGCATAAGGGATTTCAGGATAGCGGCGTTCGGAGGAGATGATAAGTAAAGCCGGAACCCCGTGGATTCCGGCTTTACGATTTTATGATTGAAGTGATCAGTTGCGGCGCGGTCCACCTTCGCTGCGGTTCGCTTTGGTGACTTTGAGTTGACGACCACCGAAATCGGCGCCGTTCAATGCATCAATGGCCGTCTGGCCGGCGCTGTCATCCGACATCTCAACAAACGCGAATCCGCGTGACTTGCCGGTGTAGCCATCCACGATAAGCTGCACCGAGCTAACTTCGCCGTGAGCCTCGAAGGCCTGACGCAAATCTTCTTCAGTTGTTTCGTACGGCAGATTGCCGACATAGATGTTCATTCCGAACTCCCTGGTAGATGTTTTCGTCTCAACCCCCTGCCGCCCCTATCATCCAGTCACGGTCATAGAGTCTCCTCCGTCATGCTGCGACAGGTGATTGGGGGCAAAAACCAATGCGAAAGATGCTTGGGAGATAAACGTTGCCAACTCCCCAAGCCTGCAAGACAGTCGTTCAAACAAAACGTATCACTCCGTACCGCCCGTGGATTCCTCGTCGACAATCTGTGCGAGAATCTTCGAGACCGGCACCGAGCCCTCCTTCATCTCTTTCATTTGCGGAAATAACAGCACATCACGGATATTGTGCTTATTGGTCAAGAGCATCACCAGCCGGTCCACTCCGAAACCGAGCCCGGCGGTCGGCGGCATACCGTACATCAGGGCCGTGATAAAGTCGTCATCCAGAGGCTGCGCCTCCCGATCACCCGCCTCAAGCGCCGTGCCCTGCTGGAGGAAGCGTTGCAACTGATCCACCGGGTCGTTGAGTTCGCTGAAAGCGTTCCCCATTTCCAATCCAGCGATAAACAACTCAAATCGCTCGGTGAGACCCTCCTTCTCACGGTGCTTCTTGGCCAGGGGTGAAATCTCAAAGGGGAAGTCGACAATAAAAGTCGGCTGGATCAAGGTCGGTTCAACTTTGGCCTCCCAAACTGCTTCAATGACCTTGCCCCTATTAATGAGACCGTCCCCACCCACGCCAAGCTTCTTTGCCGCCGGCATCGCCTGCTCGAACGACAGGGTAGAGAAGTCGACGCCCGTTTCTTCGCGTATCGAGTCGATCATGCTGATCCATTTGAACGGCGGTTCGAAATCGATCTCGTGATCATCGTATGGGATACGGTGTGTGCCGTGCAACTCAAAGACCACCTGACGAAGCATCTGTTCAAACAGCGCCGCCATGTCGCGATAGTCGGCGTACGCCCAGTACAACTCGACCATCGAGAATTCCGGGTTGTGCAGTCGGTCGATACCTTCGTTGCGGAAGTCCTTGCAGAACTCCCATACTTTCTCAAAGCCACCTACCAGCAGGCGCTTCAGGTAGAGTTCATCGGCGATGCGCAGATACAACTCACGATCCAGACGGTGATGATGCGTCTTGAACGGCAGGGCCATGCCACCGCCATATAGAGGCTGCAGGATGGGTGTTTCTACTTCGAGAAAACCATTGTTGTTGAGAAAATCGCGAATCATCCGGATGATCCCGGTGCGCTTGATGAAATCCTCGCGCACTTCAGGGTTGACGATCAAATCAGCGTAGCGTCGACGGTACCTGGTTTCGATGTCGACCAGGCCGGCATGCTTGTCCGGCAGCGGGTGCAAAGCCTTGGTTAGAATCTCAAACGAAGTGACCTTGAGAGTGCGCTCGCCGGTGCGCGTGACGAAGAGGCTGCCTTCGCAGCCGATGATATCACCGAGATCAATCGTATCGAAAATGTCATACGCTTCCTGACCCACGTTGTTGAGTTTAACGTAAATCTGCAGACGTTCCGAACCGTCACGCACGTCGGCGAAACTGGCTTTGCCCATCTTGCGCTTGAGCATGACGCGCCCGGCCAGACGAACCACCGTCTCATCGTTAGCCATGGTCTCGAAGTTCTCAAGCAGTTCGGTGATCACGTGGGTTCGCTCGTAGCGATACGGGTATAGATTAATGCCCGTGGAGGTGAGTTGAGTAACCTTCTGTCGTCGGGTCTTGATGAGTTCTTTCAGCGGGATCTGGATCTGTTCTGTGGCGTCTCCAGGTTTGCTATGGTCGGGTTGTGATAACTTGTCGGTCATGGGGTTACTTTGTCGGCTTTCTGTCTTTCGCGTTCGATGTTTGCGTTATTCAGCCGGTATGAAATTTTCCAGTCGACTTTAATCGCCCGAGCCTTCAAGTTTTCCTCGCTGCGATCTTATCGCACATTGCCTGCCACACTACCGCCGGTACCAGTTCGCTGACATCGCCGCCGTGAGTAGCTACATCCTTGACGATAGTGGATGACAAGTACACCCAGGACAACGCGGGCATCAGGAAAACGGTCTCGACTGTGCGGGCCAACTTGCGATTCATCAGGGCCATTTGAAACTCGTATTCGAAATCGGAGATCGCTCGCAAACCACGAATGATGGCGGCCGCATTCAATTCCGTAGCCAGGTCAGCCAGCAGACCTGAAAACCCGATAACCTCGACCTGAGTCGCATAAGGCTTCTCGTCGATCGACTGCCTGACCAACTGAATGCGTTCATCGTGAGTGAAGAACGGTTCTTTACCGGCGCTGGCTGCCACCGCCACTACCACTCTGTCAAACAGCTTGGTAGCCCGTTCCACCAGCGACAGGTGACCGTGGGTTATCGGATCAAAAGAACCGGGATAAATGGCCAGTTTCGAGCGGTTTGTTGAAGTCATCATACGCAATAATCACCGATCAAGCTAAACAAAAGGATACCGAAATGCAACCTATTATCACTGAAACCGATCCTTCTTCAACGAAGTGAGACCCAGGGCCACCAGATACTCTCCGGCTGGAATCTGCGAAATCCTGTCCGGTTGCGGGAAAAAGCCGCTGCTGATCCCGACCTCGCTGATCTCCACCGGGAAATACTTCTTCAGTATCGCCAGGGCATGATCCTCCCGTCCGCCACCGGAAACAACCACTGCTGACAGTGGAACACTCGTACTCTGTCGGGAAAACGCGGCCAACTTGAAATTGACGATAGTCTTCAGTTCAATAGTCATACGCTCGAAATCGGCCGGCGATGTCAGATCAAACGATTTGGTAACCAGATGAGCGACACCAAGTATTTTCTTTCTGTAGATAAAGCAGACAGAGACCAGTCGGTCGTTGAAATCGATCAGGCAAATGAACTCGC
>DAOVOW010000325.1 GCA_030629485.1 bacterium | reverse complement strand
TAGGTATCGGGCGGATAACGTCTCGGTAGCGCCGGTGTCAGCAGGCCGACACGATCCGCGTAGGTGCGGATTCTCAGACGCTCCAGCGGGTTTGCGGTGTCGCTCGACACCGGCGGCCAGATTGTTGTCGGATAGGCAACCGACCCAAAAAACGAAACCAAGAGATAAAATGTGGAGGCTATCGCCTTTCCTTTCACAGTTGCAGACTTGAACTTGGACCAAAGCAGGGCTGTCATCAACTGCTCTTCGAATGTCGGAAAAGTGCTGAGAATCATCCGCGAGTCGATGTACTGCCCCGAGGAGTCAAGGTCGACCGCCATCAACAAGTATGGATACATATCGTTGATGGTATCGTGATAAGGCGTCCCATAGTACGAGGGAAAGCGTACCACAGCCGGCAGCGTGATGTCATTAAGCGGAAAAGTCGCGAAATAAAGTCGACCGTCACCCGGACTGCCGGCGCTGTCGATAGGGAATTCAAAGCGTGGCCTGCGGTCACCGGCGCGGAGCCGCACCTCCACCGGCAGGATAGATGAAACCTCCTGCCCGCGGAACAGAGCGGGGACAAACTCGATACTGCAAAGGTAGCCATCGACGTACTTGATCAAACCTGAATGGCCCGTAGAGTCAGCCGTTAGTTGCTGCACCAACCCTTGTTCATCGACGTGGAGATGCATGGTGACAAAAGCCTCGATTTGCAGCATAGGTGTTTTGACATCAGACACAAACGGAGGCAGAGCTTTCGGGTACGGTGGAGCGAACTGATAGAGTTCCGGGCGGTCGGCGCCGTGAACAAAAGATGCGGCGATCAGCGATGCTATTAATAGAGAGACGGCCAGACATGATCTTCGTGACATACTATACTCCTCGACGGTTATACGTTGCACCGGATCAAACAGCCGGAGCAACAGCACTGCCGCCCCTGGCACAACCAAAGATACTGCTGGATGGATAACAAAGGAAAGTTCAAAAGTAAGGTGCCCGGCTTGCGTTGGCGCTCTATCATCCCCACGGAAGGGTCTGTTGACGGAGCCGTTCAGGGACGGTGGTGTCGGGTGACCCCACCCAGAGCGAACCGGCTGTGTCGCAATTGACTGCTCTACCGGTTCCTGCGTTCGCCGAAGGCGAGCGTGTGAACCGGTAGTTCTTAAGGCTGCTTTTCCACAACGCCTTAGCGAGAATCGCACGGTAGGTTCTTTGTGTAGAACAACATCGTTATGTAACCCGGACGAACGCTCCGGGCCACCCGTCCGATTATGTAGTCAGATTGACAGCCTGTAGGACTCCCTACCCCACTTATCAGCTCTCCGTGCGAGGTGGACGTCCCCGTCTGCTGCGTCAGAGCCAATTACTCGACGCCGATGGTTGAAAACATGAACGTCGACAGACGTATCCGCGCATACGGCAGACTTGTCCGCTCACCGTCAACATGCCGGTAGTTGCTCAACCAGTCGATGCCTGTTTCTATATCTACAAAGAAGTTATTCTTGATAAAGCCGGTGAAGCCGACCGCCACTCGGTTGCTGGTTTCGACCACGCCGGTGGGGAAGGCCTCATGATAATCGCCGTCGACCTCCATCCACGGCATGCTCCATTCATCGGTGACGGCGCCCTCTCCCTGCCGGCGTCGCTCGAATAACACTGATGCTTTCAACTCATTACCGAACCAGCGATTGACCCTGGCCTGCCACTGATCGTAGTCATTCCCCAGAGCGCCGCCAAGCAGTTCCCCTCGGTACGAATAGCGGTTGCGCGGGTATATCTGATTGAAAGTCCTGTTGGTGACACGGCTGTATTCCACCTTGAGATCGACCGAGGGTGTCAGATCAACCCAGTGGCCACCGAGAATATAGGCGATTTCATCAGGTTCCTGGTCGTTCTGATCCCGGCTGTCGATCTGGAAATCATCGATCACAAGTTGACCGTAGAGTTTCAATCCGAGCCTGGGCTTGAAGGCAAAGTCAAATCCGATGAAGCTGTTGTCGTTGGTTCCCTCGTTGAGTTGCGATCCGTGGAAAAAAATTAGCGGGTTGAGATAGTAGAAATCGACCTGTCGCCCCGGTCCGCCGAAAACAACCGTCTCGAAGCAGCCGACCCGTAGCCGACGACTCAAATGCAGATCGAGACGATGCCCGGCGAAGTAGCGGTTCTCGAACTGGTCGGTGCTGTCTTTGTCCGGGTTAAGTCCGTCCAGTCTGGCCAGGCGATATGACAAGGTGAGTCTTCCCCAATGGAAGCTATAAGCGAAACCGTCCAGGCTGACTCGGGAGGATAGCACCATCGAGTTGGGCATTCCCCAGAACGAAGCGAAACGTCCCACTATCAACTGCCAGCGCTGAGTCCGATAGTAAACAAAGGCGTTTTCGACGCCGCCGGCGAAGCCACGCCATTTCTTGCCGGTGTAGGTGTCATCTTTGGCCCGGGCTTCGTCCAGAATGAAATTGCCGTAAACAAACAGTCTGTCATTCGGCTGCGCGGCCAGACCAGCCCGCAATGATTCAAACCCACTGGCCGAGGACTCCTTGGCCGTCCGGAAATCTTCACCGGCAAACCCGAATATACGCAGGCTCCCGGCCGGGATATCGCGTAATGATTCAAAGGGACCGACATAGAAATCATCACGGTCGAATTGATACGGCCCTATTTGGAAATCGCAGCGGTCGAAACTGCGAGCGTCGAGGCGCTGAAGGTTTTCGTAGATGAACTCATATTCCGGGCTGCCCAACGGCAGCAAGGTGGCTGCACCGGCTCCCGTCGCAAAGACAAGAAACAGCAGCACCAGTAAGATCCTGCGGATTATTGATCGATTCACAATAGCATCCTATGCATCTTGTTGACGTCGTCGCCCGCAAGGTATCCACTACCTTGACGGCGGTTGACATTTCAGGAACCGGAGCCTTTGATAACAGCCGGTATAGTTCTGGCCAGGATCTTGGCATCAAGCCAGAGTGACCAGTTATCGATATATTCAAGGTCAAGACGCATCCAGTCATCGAAGTCGATCTCGTTGCGTCCGTTTACCTGCCAAAGACAGGTCACGCCCGGCTTGACGGAGAGTTTCCGATGTTGCCACGGATCGTACTCGGAGACTTCTTTCGGCAGCGGCGGACGTGGCCCCACCAGTGACATATCGCCGCGCAGGACATTGATGAATTGCGGAACCTCATCGATCGAGTACTTTCTCAGGAAACGGCCTATCCGTGTAACGCGGGGATCGTCGGCGATCTTGAAGACCGGGCCGGTCATTTCATTGCGATTGGTCAACGCATCTTTTTTGTGTTCGGCGTCGGCGCACATGGTTCGGAATTTGTAGAGCTTGAACGTCTTGCCGTTCAGACCGGAGCGTACCTGTTTGAAAAAAACCGGCCCTCGGCTCTCAAGTTTGATAGCCATCGCCGTAAGAAGCATAAGAGGCGCCGCCAACAGCAAACCCACGAGAGCACCGAGGCGATCGATAATCGCCTTAACCATCAGCGGTGTCTGATTTTCTGGAACAGCCCGATAGACCATCGTCGGCAACCCGCAAAGATAGCC
>DAOVOW010000275.1 GCA_030629485.1 bacterium | reverse complement strand
TAATCATTGCCGTCACCATCGATATAAGGACCGCTCCACCCGAGACGGGTCAGTTTGTCATAAACCGGCACGGAATCAGGCTTGACGACAAGGTCGGACAACTGTGACGGAACGAATCCGACATCCCCCAGAAAACCGCGATCTATGACGACCCCGGAGGATACTACTTCCGGGTTCCCGACAATTGCTTCCCGCAATGACTGTAGCTCTTTTCTGGTAGCGGCGGTTTTGGAACTGTCCATCATATCGGCAAACTTCGGTACAGCCACCGCGGCCAGAATACCCAGCACCACGATGATAATAACAAGCTCGATCAGAGTAAAACCTCGCTGATCTAGCCTGCAGCAAAACTTTGCTGGACTGTGTTGCACGGGACTAATAGGCAAGTCTTTTACCAGCTATTTTCCCCGACAGTGTTGGTGTTCAGCCAGATTTCTCCGGTGCTCGCCAAGTAGGCCCAACCACCACGGGAGCCTACAATAGTGCCCTTAGTAACGCCGGTCACGATTGAATCCGGAGCGTTGGCATTAGCCTGGTAGGGGTTCTTGGGAATAGTCTGCTCCATTACGACGCCCACCGTTCTCAGACTGTCCAGCGCCGGCCAGGTGGCAGTGCCGGTTTGCACGGCTTGGTTGGCGTAGTAGATAATGACTCCGGAGCGCATGGCGCCCAGGGCACTGCGGCTGGCCGCTTCTTTGGCCTCTGACGAGAGATCCTGGTATTTCGGAATCGCCACGGCGGCAAGGATTCCCAAAATGATGATGATAATAACTAACTCGATCAGCGTAAAACCGCTTTGGTTGAGACGAGTGCGCATAGTTCCTCCTTACGGGAGATTATAGGGCAACAGAAACTTACTATTGGTTTTATCGGTTTCTCAGAATGATTGCTTTAGTTTTGCTCAGCCGTTGAACACTTTGATAAGATTCCACATCGGAAGAAAAATCGACAGCGCTAAGATAAGCACAAACCCGCCCATGCCGACCGTCAGGATAGGCTCCAGGATCGAAGTCAAGTGGCTCGACGTGTAGTGGACCTCCCGGGAGTAATGGCGGCTGACCTCGTTAAGCATTCGTTCCAACGAGCCCGACTCCAACCCGATTGAAATCATCTGCAAAGCCAGATCGGGGAAGCAGACGAACTCCTCGCTGGTCAGGCGATTGTCCTTGCCCTCGGTAAACAGAACCTTGAGTCGAGCGATCTCATGGGCGATAACGCTGTTTTTTACGGAACCGGTCAGAATGTCCAGAGACTTGATGATTGGCAAGCCGGACTGAATCAGGATGCGAAACATTAGACTGAATCGAGCCACGTTACCCTTGATAATCAAACCACCGATTATCGGCAGCTTCAAAAGAGCGCCGTCGATGGCATAGCGGGATTTCTCATGCTTGGATAGCTTACGGAAGGTGAAAACTCCGACGATAACCAAGCCCACCAGGACCGGCCAGTACTCCGCGAGGAAATTACTCGTGCCGATCAGCATCCGGGTGGTGATCGGCAGTTCGGCGTTGAAAGCGCTGAAGAATTCGACGAACTTCGGCACCACATAAGTCATCATGATGATGAAGGCCGCGATCAGCGCCAGCACCACCATCACCGGGTACCGAATTCCGGACTTGATCTGGCGGGTCAATTCTAATTCACGCTCAAGCATGTCGGCTAACTCTTCGAGTATGTCGTCAAGCTTACCGGATTCCTCGCCGGCGGCAACACTGGCAATATAGAACCGGGGGAAAAGGTCATCGAACTCGCACATGGCGGTGGATAGCTGCCGGCCCGATTGCAGGCTGAGCCGGATTTGTGAGATGGCGTAGTTGAACCGACTTCCGGGGGCCCCGACCTTGATGATGGACAGCGCTTTCAGCAGCGGGATACCGGCTTTGTATAACGTGCAAAGGTTGTTGGTGAACATTATGAGGTCTTTATACTGAACGCCACCGAAGAAGCCCCAGAATGAAAACGGCGCGGTAGCCTTGACCGCCTTAACTGAAATCGGAATCAAATGCTGTTCGGCCAGGTGGTTCAGGACCTGCTGGGTACTGTCGGCGGTGAGGACGCCGTCTTCAGTGCGGCCGTCATCGGAGATGGCCTGAAACTTATACTGTATCGGCATGAACTGTTGTCACCCGGCCTGGTTCAGTCACCTCGTGCCAGTCTTCGATGTTCGATGTTTGTTTGATCAATTCTTCCAGACATATCTTGCCGGCCGTGACCTTTTCCAGGCCCGTTTCAAAAAGGGCCAAATAACCGTTTCGGCGTGCTTCGTCTTTGATCTGATTAAGCGAAGCGTCGTTCATGATCATCTCGGAGATACGCGGAGTGATTTCGACATACTCATAGATTCCGGTGAGGCCTTTCTGGCCGGTGTTCTTGCACTGGGGACAGCCCTCGCCGCGTTTGAAAGCGATAGCCTCAGCCAGTTCCGTCAGACCAGCGCGAGCCAGTACGCTATCTGACGGCTGATAATCCACTGTGCACTCAGGGCAGTTAAGCCGCACCAGACGCTGAGCCAGCACACCTTTGAGCGCTGACGCCAACAGGTATTTTTCTATGCCCATGTCGGCGAGGCGGGAGATCGCCGACGGCGCATCGTTGGTGTGGACGGTCGAAAAAACAAGATGACCCGTGAGGGCGGAGCGAACCGCCATGCGCGCCGTTTCACCGTCGCGAACTTCGCCGATCATGATTATGTCCGGGTTCTGCCGTAACATGGCGCGAAGCGTGGACGGAAAAGTGAGACCGGCTTTTTCGTTGATCTGGATTTGTATGATCATCGGCAGCGAATACTCCACCGGGTCTTCGACAGTGATGATATTCTTCTCGACCGTGTTCACTTCCTGGAGAGTGGCATAGAGTGTCGAGGTCTTCCCGCTGGAGGTCGGACCGGTAATCAGGACCAGACCCTCCGGTTGAGCCACCACATCTTTCCATCGTTGCTCAACACCGGGCGTGAAACCGAGCTGTTCAAAACTGTGAAGCAGATTGCGTCGATCGAGTAGCCTGATAACGATCTTCTCGCCGTGGATCGTCGGCAGCGTGGAGACACGCAAGTCAATGGTGTTTCCGTCGACGCTGGTCATGAAGCGACCGTCCTGCGGCAGTCTCTTCTCGGAAACATCAAGGTTGGAAGCGATTTTTATGCGCGAGATCAACTCGGATTGCATCGACTTGGGCGGCGTGGCCTCCTCGCGCATCACTCCATCGATACGGTAGCGCACGCGCAGCCGGGATTCTTCCGGCTCTATGTGAATGTCGGTGGCCCTATCTTTTACCGCCTTGGTCAGAATCAGATTAACCAACTTCACCACCGGCGTTTCCGATGCATCGGATTCGATATCGGTAGCTTCGGCAGCGCCGGCCTCGGTCTCAGTGGAAGCGCCGATAATGTGCATCAGCGAATCGGCGACCGAATAGTGTTCGTCGATGGCCGTTCGTATTTCCGACGACAACGCTACGGCTCGCTTAATACTGGCGCCGGTGAGGTACTTGATCTCATCGATGGCGATGATGTTGAGTGGATCGGCCATGGCGAGAGTGAGAGTGTTGCCGATCTCGAAAATCGGAATCAGAGTGTAACGTCGCGCCAGTTCCACCGAAACCTTTTGCACGACCTGGGGATCAAGCACCATCTGGTCAAGCGAAATCCGTGGCACGCCGAGTCGATCCGAGATCGTCTCCAGCAGTTGGCCTTCGGAGATGTACTCTTTTTCTACCAGCACCTCTCCCAGACGACGTCCCGAGATGGCCTGCTCTCTGAGACCTTCTTCCAGTTGTTGCTGGGTAATGAAACCTCTCTCAACAAGGAGATCGCCGATTTTTTTCTTCACCGGTACCTGTCAGATTATCCAGAAGTTATATTCATTTGATTATCGGACGAGGCCGGTTTTCTCTGAAGGTGCGGAACCAGCCTGTTTTCGCTCCTGTTGACTCTCTTGTTGATTGCCGGTGGCGACGGTGTTTATTGACGTGATGTTACAACGGATTCGATCGACATTCCTACTGTCAGCCCTGTTGGTCGGCTTGTCAGCCGCGGTGGCCGTGCTATCGGTACAACCTGCTAACGCTCAAACGGCTGAACCTAAAGCGCCGTCAGGCAGTGTCGGGCCGGTGGTAGACAGTATCCTGATCGATAATCGCAACATC
>DAOVOW010000020.1 GCA_030629485.1 bacterium | reverse complement strand
ACATCGACCGAAATCGGTAGCGTGGTTGCCTGGGCTAAGATGTAACGGGCGACAAGAATAGCAACAACGCCTTTGGACGTATCGGCAAACAGTACGGCCAGCCCCGCACCCGGACCGGCGGCGCGCCAAACATTTGTGGCGCCGAGGTTTCCAGAGCCTACTTGACGCAAATCTCTAATGCCGACAATGCGTCCTATCAGAAGCGCAAAGGGGATTGTACCCATCATGTAGGCAGCGATGATAGCTATGGCAATGTACAAGGTGCGTTACCTCACATGTCCCGCAAGTTCAGGCATAAGGATCAGCGGTGCCGACCCAGCCCTGATGACACCGGCAGCCGACAGTGCCGGTGGGTTGCCTGAGGTGGCGTTGCTACCGGTTATCGAACCTAATGGCTATATCAACCATCCTCGACGGGGTCGGATCTCAGATCGCGCCGAGCCAAACCAGACCGCTTTGGATTGCTAATGTTCTGTCCCGAGATATATACACATAATCTTGTGTCCAGCGGATCCTCAGACCCGGCGGTAGATCGCTGCCATACGGGGGCACGTCATTATGCGAGTTACTTAAGGGACAGGACACTACTAGTCTACCTGCTCGAGGCTGTCAATTACGACCGTTGTATCCTCAACAGGTTCGTCCTCCGGAGGCAGCAAATCACCCAACTCCGGATAGTAATCAACCATCATGTCGATGAACTGATCGGCCTCCTCGGCATCGATTACCTGGTCATCCATGAGCCGCTGGATATCCTGAGCGAATTGTCCAAACTGCTGTAAGTCGATTTCGCTCTCATTAATCCTGGTGATGAAGCCAGCGGCCACCTGATTCACCAATACAGTGTCGACACCCTCAACCGGGTTGTTGGTCAACTCGTTGGTGATGGAAGTGACCATGGTGACAGTTCCCGCCTTCAGGAAGGCATCTTTCTTGTACCAGCAAACCAGTCCGGCGCCGACGACAAGAATGAGCAACACCAATCCGACGATCAGAGCTACCAGACAACCCTTCGACATTCCCTTCTTCTCTGGTTGTACTCCTGGTGGGGTCATTTGTTGATTCATATCCCCTCGCTGTGTTTAGAATTCCGAACTTGACCTGACAGGCTCCTATAATCTCAACGGTCCCTGCTGATTCACGCCTTCAGGTGAAGCTCCTCTTCATTTTGGATTATATAGCACATGCAAAGGTGTGGTGCAAGTGTTTGATTAGGTAGTTGGCAAAAAACTCCCTCATAACCGAACAGTATCAAGGGGCAGACGAGTAGAGGCGGCCGTCCTCGATGTTTGAGACGGCCACCCGGCCGCCACCCGGATCGAGGCGGCGCATGTGGACATACGCCGCCCACAAATAGTATCATAAAAAAGCCCGCTACGCAGTGTAGCGGGCTCATGTCATGACGACATCTCGTCTATTTCTTATCGGCCCGAAGCAGTTTTCTTTTTCTTCTTGCCTTTCTTATCGGTGGCCGCCTTCGGCTTTTCCGTCAGCAGTTCGACCACCGAAAGCGGAGCACCATCGCCTCGACGCACACCTAACTTGATGACCCGCGAGAAACCGGAATTGCGATCAGCGAACTGCGGCACGATCTCGTTGAACAGCTTCTTGAACACTTCCTTGTTCTTGACCGTCCGAGCGACCTGACGCTTGGCGGCCAGGGTGTCTTTCTTAGCCGTGGATATGATTCGGTCGACCAGGGGCCGCAGTGCTTTAGCTTTGGCGTCGGTGGTCTTAATCATCCGATGCTGAAATAGTGACATGGCCATATTGCTCAGCATCGCCTCACGGTGCGATTTGGTGCGACCGAGTTTCTTGACTCTATCGAAGTGTCCCATTTGATCCTATCTGTAGTCGACTAATCTTCGGGTTCGACATATTGAGAGATGTCCATCGAAAATGACAGGTTCATCTCTTCGAGAATAGTACTGATTTCGTTGAGTGATTTGCGTCCAAAGTTGCGGTATTTCAACATGTCGGATTCGGATTTGGTCACCAAGTCCTGAATCGTCTGGATGTTTGCGGCCCGCAGGCAGTTGGATGAGCGTACCGAGAGCTCCAATTCGTCGACTCTGGTCTTGAGCAGGTTCCGCACCCTGATGACATCCTCGTCGACCTCCGGCTCTTCCTCGACCATGATTTCTTCGTCAAGGTGGATGAAGAGTTGCAGGTGATCCTTGACCAGCTTAGCCGCATGGCTCAGGGCGTCTTCCGGCGTAATGGAACCGTCAGTGGTGATCTCAATAATCAGCCGATCATAATCGGTGCGTTGTCCCACCCGCGTGTTCTCGACGCTGAAGGAGACTTTGGTTACCGGAGAGAAGAGGCTGTCCACGAAAATAGTACCGGCCGGCGCATCGGGTCTCTTGTTTTGATCGGCGACGACATAGCTGCGCCCATAGCCGATATCGAGTTCCATTTCGAAGTTGATGTCGTCGGTCAGTTCGCAGATTTGCCGATCGGTGTTAAGTATTTCGACCTCAGGATCAGTCTGAAACATGCCGGCGGTGATTTTTCCCTTGGTATTGGTTTTCAAGGTCAAGGTTCGCATTTCATCGGCGTGCATTTTCAGATTGATGCCCTTGACGTTGAGCACGATGTCGGTGACATCCTCGTACACCCCAGGGACGGAAGAGAACTCATGGAGCACACCGTTGATGCGCATCGATACGACCGCTCCCCCCTGAATTGAGGCGAGAAGAACCCGTCGCAGACAATTGCCCAAAGTATGCCCGTATCCCCGCTCCAGGGGTTCAATAATAAAGCGCGAATAGTTGTCGCCGGCCGACGATTGGTCGTTGACGACTTCCTTGGGCATGGTAAGTGGTTTCCACTTCATATTTACGAAAACCTCCGCAAAGGAATCATTACCTACTTGGAATACAACTCGACGATGAGTTGCTCATTAACCGTCAATGGTATATTTTCACGCGTCGGCACTTCCAGGAGTTCACCCTCGAGGGCCGCCTTGTTCAGTCGTAACCACGGAATCTCATCGCCGCGTCCAACCTCTTTCAGGGCCGCGTGGATCATCTCCAGATTCTTGGATTTGTCCCTGATCTTGATGACCTCACCGGGCCTGATTGAGTATGACGGTATGTCGACCGTATGGCCGTCGACGGTAACATGCCGGTGCCGCACCAATTGCCGAGCGGCCTTGCGTGAGGCGGCAAAGCCAAGCCTGTACACCAGGTTATCCAATCGAGTCTCCAGAAGCTGCAACAGGATCTCACCGGTAACACCGGTTTTCTGATCAGCCTTCTTGAAATAGTTCCTGAACTGCGACTCCAGTACGCCATAGGTACGACGAACCTTCTGCTTTTCGCGAAGCTGCAAACCGTAAGATGAGATTTTTCGGCGCATCATTCGGCCGTGCTGGCCGGGCGCCACCTGGCGCCGTTCAACAGCACACTTTTCGCTGAGGCAACGACTGCCCTTCAAGAACAGCTTTTCGCTTTCGCGACGACACAACTTACAGTTCGCATCAGTATAGCGAGCCATCAATACTCCTGACTAACAATTGTCTTTCTTACACTCGACGCCGCTTGGGCGGACGGCATCCATTATGAGGAATCGGCGTTACATCTTTGATAAGGGTTACCTCAAGCCCGGCCGCCGAAAGCGAACGAATGGCCGCTTCACGACCCGAGCCCGGTCCCTTGACCCAAACTTCAACTCTGCGCAATCCCATATCCATCGCTTCCTTGGCACATGACGATCCAGCCAACTGGGCGGCAAACGGTGTCGACTTCTTGGAGCCCTTGAATCCGGCCTTACCGGCCGAGGCCCATGAGATAGTCTTACCGCTGGCATCGGTAATGGTCACGATGGTGTTGTTGAAGGTAGCCTTGACGTGTGCAATGCCGTTGGCTTCAACTTTGCGCGACTTCTTCTTAGTACGTGATTTTTTCTTGGGATCTGCCACTTAGTACCTCAGCATTCAGTCAACTTACTTCTTACCCGGCGGCTTCTTTTTCAGACCACCGATAGCCCGCTTGGGACCCTTGCGGGTGCGGGCGTTGGTCTTGGTACGCTGACCCCGAACCGGCAGACCGCGACGATGACGCAGGCCACGATACGATCCGATATCAACGAGCCGCTTGATGTTCATGTTGATCTCACCGCGCAAGCTTCCTTCCACATTGTAATCTTCCTCGATACAACCGCGCAGCTTGGCGACGTCTTCATCGGTGAGTTTGTGGACTCTCATATCCGGGTCTACGCCGGTCTTCTTAAGAATCAGGCGCGCCCGATGTGGTCCGATACCGAAGATGTAACGCAGTCCGATATCAATGCGCTTTTCTTTTGGCAGATCTACACCGGCTATTCGAGCCAATTGCTACTCCTTAACCAAACAGTGTTACGAATTCTCTAACCCTGGCGCTGCTTGTGGCTTGGGTTCCTCTTGCATATAACCCGCAGCACACCGTGACGTTTCACGATCCTGCAGTGCTCACAGCGCTTCTTTACAGCTGAACGTACTTTCATAACAGGCACCTACCTTCAGAGTCAGAACGATCTACTTATAGCGGTACGTAATTCGTCCGCGTGAAAGATCGTAAGGTGACAACTCCAGAGTGACCTTGTCACCCGGGAGTATCTTTATAAAATGCATCCTCATCTTACCGGAGATATGAGCCAATACTACGTGGCCGTTATCCAGTTCTACTTTGAACATGGCGTTGGGCAATGGTTCGATCACCTTGCCTTCGACCTGAATAGTTTGCTCTTTGGCCATAATCTCCTTTACGACAAACTCAAAATGTCCGGGCCATCATCCGTTATAGCCACGGTATGCTCGAAATGGGCCGACGGCGCTCCGTCGGCGGTAACAAAGGTCCATCCATCCGGTTTGGTGTAGACCTTGTACGTGCCAAGGTTGATCATCGGCTCGATGGCCAGCACCATGCCGGTCTTGAGGGTCGGCCCGGAGTTAGGTACACCGAAGTTGGGTATCTGCGGATCCTCATGCAGGTTCCGTCCGACGCCATGACCCACCAACGCCCGTACCACACCATACCCTTTCGATTCAGCGGTCCGCTGTATGGCGGCGGAAATCTGTCCCAATCTATTCCCTTTTTGCGCCTTGTCAATAGCCACTTGAAGACATTTGCGCGTGTTATCCATTAGATCCGCTTTTCCCGACGATATTTCACCGACTGCATAGGTACGCGCCGAATCTCCGTAGAAACCGTCGACAATCGATCCGACGTCGACTGAAACAATCTCGCCCTCGCGAATAACCCGCTTGCCGGGAATGCCGTGAACCACCTCGTCATCAATAGAAATACAAGCGGAGGCGGGATAACCACGGTAGTTCTTGAAGCCCGGAACAGCATCATGATCGCGTATGAAGGTCTCGATGATACCATCAAGTTCACCGGTGGTCATACCGGCCTTGATGCGTTCGCCCACCATGTCCAGAGTCTGTGATACGACTCTACCGGCGCGACGCATGATCTCGATTTCCTCTTTCGTCTTGAGCACGATCACAATACCTCAGGGCTGCTTTCAGCCTACCACCTCAAGAATTGCCTTGAAGACGTCATCTGGTGTCTGTTCGCCCTTGACCTCAGTCAGGATCGATTCGTTGCGATAGAAATCCACGATCGGCTGGGTCTGCTTCTTGTATACCTCAAGTCGGTTGCGCACGACCTCTTCCTCGTCATCCGGTCGCCTCTCCAGCTTGGCGCCGTCATGGTCGCAGACGCCCTCCTTCTTCGGCACCTTGGCCGGGTAGTTGTAGGTAGCCTGACAGGTCGGACAGAACCAGCGGCCGGAGAGCCGCTGCACGATTTCATTGTCACCCACAGCGATCAAAACAGCCTTCTCAAGGGTGATTTCATTTTTTTGAAGCATCTCTCTAAGGCTTTCCGCCTGCGGCACGGTACGCGGGAAGCCATCAAGGATGAACCCGCTCTTGAGATCACCGGCGGCGATCTTATCTTCAATCAAGCCGACAATCAGGCTGTCGGGCACGAGATCCCCCGCCTTCATGTATCCCTCAGCCTTCTTGCCGAGTTCGGTGCCGTTCTTGACTGCTTCTCGAAGCAAGTCACCAGTGGAAAGATGAACGATCCCTTTATTCCTGGCCAGACGCACGGCCTGCGTCCCTTTGCCCGATCCCGGAGGTCCCAAAAAAACCAGATTCATCTTACATCGATCTCCCGCGAATCTTACCCTTCTTCATGAAGCCGTCGTAATGACGCATGAGCAGGTGAGATTCGATCTGCTGCAATGTATCCAGGGCCACACCGACTACAATCAGCAATCCGGTGCCGCCGAAGAAAAAGTTGACGTTGGCTCTGGCGATTAGAACCCAGGGCAAAACCGCAATAGACGCGAAGAACAAGGCGCCCGGCAAGGTGATGCGAGTAAGAATCTTCTCGATATACTGCGAGGTGTTCCTACCGGGTCTGATGCCGGGAATGTACCCACCGTTCTTGCGCATGTTATTGGCGATCTCCATCGGGTTGAAGACAATCGCCGTGTAAAAATATCCGAAGAACACGATTATCGAACCATAGATTATCGAATACCATAAGCCGCCGGGAGCCAGCCCGACTGCCACCAGGTTTTGTATCCACTCGGTCGTTGGGAAGAGCTGGGCCACCGTCGATGGCAGAAACATGATGGACTGGGCGAAAATAATCGGAATTACACCGGCCGAGTTTACCGACAACGGCAGGTGTGTGGAGGCGCCGCCGAACACTTTCCGCCCGACAACCTTGCGAGGATACTGCACTGGAATCCTGCGCTGAGCTCGCGTTATGAGAATTACAGCCGCGATCACCGCGATCATCATAGCCACGATGCCGACTTCCAAAAGGAAAGATCGGCTGCCGTACCAGACCATCTGGACCTCTTCGACTACAGCCTCAGGGAAGCGGGCAATGATCCCGATGAAGATTATCAGCGAGATACCGTTGCCGATACCGCGCTCAGTAATCTGCTCACCCAGCCACATTATGAAGATAGTACCGCTGGTAAAGGTGATAATCGTCAGAGGAATAAACCACATCGTATCCATATGCACAGCAGAGACGCCATTGAGATTGATCGTGGTCAGGAAGCCGGCCGTGCCCCACGCCTGCAAACTGGCGATCATTACCGTCAGGTAACGCGTGTACTGGGTAATCTTGCGCCGGCCTTCTTCTCCCTCGCGCTGCAGGCGCTGCAGGAACGGGACCACCGCGCCAAGCAACTGCAGCATAATGGAGGCGGAGATGTAGGGCATGATACCCAAGGCGAAAATAGCCGCCTTGGCAAAGGCGCCTCCGGCAAACATGTCCAACAGGCCGAAAATCGAATTGGCTGAAAGCGCCTGGGCGAGGAGGGTGCCATCGATACCGGGGGTCGGAATGTGGCCGCCGATACGATAGACTATTAGGATACCCAGTGTGAACAAGATCCTTTTGCGGAGTTCTTCTACCTTGAAGATTGATTGGAAGGTCTCTAGCACTTCACCACCTCGGCCTTGCCCCCGGCCGCTTCGATCTTAGTGACAGCCGTCCTGGAAAAGGCGGCGGCCTTGACCATGTAGGCTTTCTCAATGTTGCCGTTACCCAAGACCTTTACCGGCACGTCCATTTTCTTGATCATACCGGCGGCCCGGAGTGTTTCGGAAGAAACTTCACCTGGTTCGAGACGCGACAGGTCGGAGACATTGATAATCTGAACCTGTTTCTTGAAGATATTGGTGAACCCGAATTTCGGCAGGCGACGGTGAAGCGGCATCTGTCCGCCCTCACGAGCCGGATTGCGACGGAATCCGCTGCGCGACCCGGCGCCCTTGTGGCCGCGGCCGGAAGTCTTGCCGGTACCGCTGCCAGGTCCCCGCCCGACGCGTTTGCGTTTCCTGGTGGAGCCGGCCGGCGGTTTTAGTGTATGGAGTTCCATTGCTGTTCTACCTCGACTAATCTATCTCTTCGACCGTCACCAAGTGCGCTACGGCGCGCACCATGCCCCTGATCTGCGGGGAGTCGTTGTGGACGACGGTACGGTTTATTCTTCCCAAACCAAGAGCCTTTATCGTTCTCTTTTGCGGCTCTTTACGATCAATGGTACTTCTTACTTGTGTTATTTTCAGTCTGGCCATCGTTTTCATCCTGCCTTATCGGCGACAGGTAAGGCTTCTTCGCGGAAGCTCTCTTCCTGCTCTCTGGTTCGCAGGCTTATCAAGCCGTTTACAGTGGCTTTAACCACGTTGTTGGGGTTGCGGCTACCCAACACCTTGGTGAGGACATCCTGAACGCCCAAGGACTCCAGAATGGCTCGGACGGCGCCACCGGCAATTACACCGGTACCCGGTGAGGCCGGTCGCATCATGACGGTGGTGGCGCCGAACCGGCCGTCGACTCGGTGCGGTAACGTACCACCCGTGATGTTGATCACGTTCATGGCTTTTCTCGCCGCCTCGGTCGCTTTGCGGATCGCCTCGGAAACCTCCGGTGCTTTGCCGTAGCCGACACCTACCTTGCCGTTCTTGTCACCCACTGTTACCAGGGCGGTGAAACTGAATCGTCGTCCACCCTTGACCACTTTGGCAACACGGTTGACATCAATTACTTTTTCCTGGAATTCGAGGGCATCCATTTGAAACTTCGGCAATCTACACCTCGCTATAGTAAAACGACACTATCTTCTAAAACTTCAATCCACCCGCACGAGCACCATCGCCCAAGGCCTTGATACGACCATGGAACCGACTGCCGGTGCGATCGAACACAACCCGCTCGATACCTTTATCCTTGGCCAGACGAGCAATAACTTCACCGACCTTGCGAGCCACATCGGTCTTCGTTTGCTTGTCACCAAGCTCCGATGCAAGCACTTTCGATGTAGAGTCTATGCCGACCAAAGTAGTACCATTCTCGTCGTCGATGATCTGCGCAAACACCCGGTTGAGCGACTTACTGACGGCGAGACGCGGTCGTTCAGCAGTCCCGTGAATTTTCCCACGCACTCGGCGGCGGCGGCGTTCGGCTCTTTTGCTCTTGACGATGTTCTTATCAGCCATGAATAGTTACCTCAATTCGATCAAGCACTCGCGGCGCTCTTACCGGCCTTCCTACGCACCTGCTCGTCGACGTAGCGAACGCCCTTGCCTTTGTATGGTTCCGGCTTGCGGAAAGCTCTTATTTTGGCTGCCGTCTCACCGACCAGTTCGCGGTCGATACCTGCGACCACAATCTTACCCTCTTTCGGCAGCGCCGTCGCGGTAACACCTTCCGGCGGCAGGACCAGAATCGGATGTGAAAAGCCCAGATGAAGAATCAGCATCCGACCCTTGTTCTCGGAACGGTAGCCGACACCAACAATCTGTAGTTCCTTTTTGAAGCCCTCGGCAGTCCCAACCACCATGTTGCTGATCAGGGCCCGGGTAAGACCATGCAGCGACCGATGCTTCTTGCTATCCGACGGCCTGCTAACCAGGATGTTGTTATCCTCTACAGCCACCGTCATGTCCGAATGTATGGTCCGGGAGAGGCTGCCCTTTGGTCCGGTAACAGTGATATTCCGACCATCGATATCGATCTTGGTTTTGTCCGGTATCGGGATCGGTTTCTTTCCTACACGTGACATCTCAGCATCCTTCCCTTACCAGCACCGCAGCAGTACTTCGCCGCCTATCCCTTTGGAGGCAGCATCAAAGTTTGTCATAACACCACTTGAAGTCGACACCACCATCATACCGCGCTGGTTGAAGGTCGACTGCCGCACTTGTTCGGCGTCGAAATAGCGGCGCAGGCCGGGGCGAGAAATGCGCTTAATGCCCTTGAGAACCGGTACATCACCGGCGCTATAGAGCAAATAGACACGTAGCTTTCCCTGCTTGTTATCCGGCAGTTCTATCATGTCTTTGACGAACTTCTTCTCCTGCAGGATGCGGACGATTTCCCGCTTGATACCTGAGGCCGGCACATCGACCGCCACCTTGTGCGCTTTGTAGGCGTTTCTGATTCTCGTCAGAAGATCAGCTATGGGATCAGTCATACTCATCGTTCAAAACTCCCAGCAACCATTGGGTCTACCAACTGGCCTTAACAACACCCGGCAAGTCACCGGCCAGGGCCATTTGTCTGAAACAGATTCGACACAGACCAAACCGACGCATGTATGCCCGCGGTCGACCGCAACGGCGGCAGCGACTATAACCACGCACCTTGAACTTCGGCTTACGAGCCTGCTTCTCTGTGAGACACTTCTTAGCCATTGAACTCCTATTTACGGAACGGCATCCCCATCTCAGCGAGCAACTGCCGGCCCTCTTCATCGGTCCGGGCGGTCGTTGTGATAGCGATATTCATTCCACGTATCTTGTCAATTTTGTCATAATCGATTTCGGGGAAAATCAACTGTTCACGCACACCGAAGTTGAAGTTGCCGCGTCCGTCGAATGACTTCGGGTTGATACCGCGGAAGTCGCGAATACGCGGAATGGCGACATTGACCAGTCGATCAAGGAACTCGTACATCACCTCGCGCCTAAGTGTCACGGCGCAACCGATAGCGGCGCCTTCCCTCAGCTTGAAGTTCGATATGCTCTTTCTGGCCCGCGCGATGTACGGTTTGCGCCCGGTGATCTTGGTAAGATCACCAACGGCGGCTTCCAGCGTCTTGGCGTTCTCGATCGCTTCTCCGACACCGATATTGACGCTGATCTTAGTGATCCTGGGCACCTCCATAATGGAGCTATATTTGAACTGCTTCATCAAACGGGGCACGATTTCGCTAGTATATTTATCCTTGAGCCTGGCCATTACAACGTGTCCTTAAATCTGTTCTCCGGTCTCACGGCAGACGCGTACTTTTTTCTTCTTGCCGCCTTCATCGATCACCTTGGTAATAGTCTTCGTGGGACCACCCAGGGTCGAGCTATAGATCGCAACGTTGCTGAGATCGATCGGCGCTTCGATAGTGATGATACCACCCTTGGGATTCTTCTGAGTAGGGCGCTGGTGTCTTTTCCTCATGTTGACGCCTTCGACCAGAATCCTGCCCTTCTTACGATCAACGTTGAGCACGCGACCGGTTTTGCCTCTGGCTGCGCCACAGCAAACGTATACGGTGTCACCTTTCTTGATCTTCATAGGTCGTTTCCCGTTACAGTACCTCAGGAGCGAGGGAGATAATTTTCATAAACTGCTTCTCGCGCAACTCGCGGGCAACCGGGCCGAATATGCGAGTGCCGCGCGGTTCCATCTGGTCATTTATTATGACGGCGGCATTGTCCGAAAAACGAATGACCGAACCATCTTTACGATGCACCGGCGCTTTGGTTCGCACAACTACCGCCTTGCACACCTCGGACTTCTTAACGGTACCACCCGGAATCGCTTCCTTGACGGTGACCACGATGATATCGCCGATCGAGGCGTACCTCTTACGTCCTCCGAGAATCCGGAAGCACATGGCCCGTTTGGCGCCGGAGTTATCGGCTACCGTCAGCACTGTGTACTCTTGAATCATATCTCAACCACCTTTACCGGCCGGTCGGTGACCATAGCCACCGGGCTACTTGGCCCTTTCCACGATCTCGACCAGTCGCCAGCGTTTCTTGGCGGAGAGCGGTCTGGTTTCCATAACCTTAACAGTATCACCTATCCTGGCTTCATTCTTCTCGTCGTGAGAATAAAGCTTGGAGAAACTCCGGAAGATCTTCTCATAGAGTGGATGTCGGTAGGTACGATCGATGCGCACGATAATACTCTTGTTCATCTTATCGGAGATCACGGTACCGGTACGAACCTTTCGGGTTTCTTTTCTCGTCTGCTCAGCCATCAATTACTCCTCTTCACCCTTTGCTTTCTTCGCCGTTTTCGACTGAGGTAAAATCGATGTTGACGCCTCGGCCAGTTTCCGGATACCCACCTCATCTTCATGAAGAATGGTGTTGATGCGAGCCATCTCCCGACGGAGCGTCCGAAGGCGGAGCGGATTATCCAGGGCTTTGAGCGACTTTCTCATATTGAGATTAAAAGACTCGTCTTCGAGGTCGCGTTTTTTCTGCCTAAGTTCCTCGGCCGTCAAATCGCGCAATTCAGCAACCTTCAACATGGTCATACTCCTTGCGTGTCGGCCCGGGTTACGAATTTGGTTTTCATCGGCAACTTGTCGCCGGCCAGCCTCAACGCCTCACGGGCCATCGTCAGGCTGACACCTTCGATCTCAAAAAGGATGCGTCCCGGTTTGACCACGGCCACCCAGTGGTCAGGAGCGCCTTTACCCTTCCCCATGCGCGTCTCGGCTGGTTTCTTGGTAACCGGCTTATCAGGAAAGACACGAATCCATATTTTCCCACCGCGTTTGATGTAGCGCGTCATGGCAATACGGGCGGCTTCGATCTGGCGGTTGGTCAACCAACAGGCCTCAATCGACTTGAGCGCAAACTCACCGAAATTAACAGCACTGCCGGTGATTGCCTTTCCCGTTCGGCGACCGCGGTGCATTTTGCGAAATTTCGTTTTCTTAGGCATCAACATAGACTGTCGTCTCCGTTACTCATCCGGCTTTGTCGCTCTTGGCAGGCGGTTTGGGCACTGCCCGGCCTT
>DAOVOW010000306.1 GCA_030629485.1 bacterium | reverse complement strand
GCTTCGATATACCATGTAAACATAGTGCGGCACCCCTTCAAGGCGGCTGCAGGTTCAGTGGAGTACTGACATACTTATATATTCAGCCAGTAGCTTGCCTTGATCAGGAAGATGTTCCTGGCGCCGGCTGAAAAGAACCTGTCGAAATCACGCTGGAAATCCAGGTCGTTCACGCTGTTATCAAACTCCGGGCGTGACCTCGTCCAGACGAGATAGAGCGTGCTGCCCGGCAGATACTCCCAACGAATCAGCAAGGTTGAATTGAGCGAACTCCAGTTGTAGTCGCTGTCAGGCTCCTTGACACCATTCCCCACCGGCCCGTATCGGTTGTTGCCGAGGTACTGCCGGTAGTTTTCGTAGTCGAGTCCGGACATCAGGCCGTTGGCTGACAACTGGCAGGACAGGTTGCGACGGAACATCACACTGGCGCTGATATGAAAGGTAAGCTCATCCTGGTCGAGATCGGCGAACAGTATAACTTCCTCTCCCAGGAGAGTATCCGTCGGGTTGTCGACCCATATCGTCTGACCCGACCCCCCGGAGTAATTGGCGCCGATTTCGAGCTCAACATTGGAGGCCGGGCGGTATTCGATGCCGGTGTAGTGCGCCCACCATGAACCAAAACGGGAGTGACCGCTGCCGGGGTTGAGGTTGAGCGATACCTTCTTGCGCTCATCGGTATTGAACGACGCCCACCAGCCCCACGACCTGGGCCGGTCCCACAGACCCATACCGCGCGTCTCCCGGTCATCGTAATCATCGAAGCTCTGATTGAAACCGCCGCCAAGCGACCAGTTGTTGGTGAATTGAATCTGCGTGTTGAAGTTCCAACCCTTTTCGATGTTCTCGTGGGCGTAGTTCCAGGCGGCGTAGCTGTTCAAGTTGTTCCAACTGTTGCGGACAATCCACCAGTCATCCTGCGTCCGGTACTGAACCCAGACAAAGCCGGAGCGGATATCGTTGCGGCTGCTGTAGCCCAGACGATTGATGTGCAAATGTGGGTCCTTGATAGTGAATCCGGCTGCGCCGCGCCAGTGGGTACCGGCAACTTTATTCACCTCGGCCGCCATGCCGAAGCCGACGTGTTCGTTATCCACCCGACTAAATACGGTCTGCCCACCGAAGCCCCAAACACCGTTCTTCGTGTACAACTGCCAGTCGAACCCGCCGGTGGTCGCCGGGTGGCGCGTGTCCTGACTAGCGTTGGTCAACACGATCCCTATGTTGGAGTTGGTGAAGATATCCTGTTTGAGTCGCAACACGGAGAAACCTGCGGTGGGTTCCACAACTCCCGTGCGCTCTACACCATCGACGGTCAAGTACTCAGCACTTTCCTCCTGGGTGACAGCGCTAAGGAAGCCAATCGACGTCCCGCCGGCAAGCTTGCCGGTCAGCTTGGCTGCACCCAAGATCGTGGCTGTCTCCGGATAATCGGTGTATTCGTCCAGACCATCGTCTTCAACCTGCCCGGTGATGGCCCGGCCGATACGGCGCGTATTCAGGAGCATAAATCGCGTACTGAACAGATCAGCACCCTCCAGGAAAAACGGTCGTCGTTCATCAAAGAAGGTCTCAAACGGGGAGAGATTCAACACCGGCTGGTCAAGCTCCACCTGGCCGAAATCCGGGTTTATCGTAGCATTCAGGATGAGATTTGACGACAGCGCATACTTGACATCAAAGCCCATGTCACCAAGGAGCTTCTTGCCGTCCGGATTGCCCAGATGTTTCGGTTCTGTCTTCAGCTTGGAAACCGCGTACGGCAGTACCTGCAACTGCCTCGCCGGTTCGATCCCGGACAACCCTTCCAAATGACCGAACTTGGACACCATACCCCCTTCGCTGGACGGCGAAAAGGCCCACCAGGTCGATTCGTCTTTGCGGCTGACGTAGCGCGTGACATTTACCCCCCAGACATGCTCATCTTTCTGAGTGAAGCGAAGACAATGATACGGAATCCTGAACTCCGCCGACCATCCCCACGGTTGCTCGGACACCGCTCCTTCCCAGACACCATCCCACGACTGATCCATGTTGAGGTCATCATATAGACGAAAATCTCTTTGCACCCCGGCAGCGTTCAGCGAAAACTCATAGCCGGTCTGGTGGTCATGGTATGGATCCAGTCGTACTCGAACCATGTCGGACTCACTCCAGCGATCACGCCGCACCAGTTGACGCGCGATCTTGTCCGGCTCGCTGTCATAACACCAGAAGGCAAAATAGATAGCACCGTCGTCATAGACCGCTGCCACCAGCGTCGACTCCGTAGCTGCCTCACCCTCATCCGGTTCCATCTGTAGAAAGCCCGAAGCGTGCTCGATATCTGCGCTCTGCCAGACGGCATCGTCCAGTTTGCCGTCAATCACGGGAGCATGCGGGTTGGCACGAATCGCCCGCATTACCGGGACCTTTTCTTCTGCGGTTGTTTCCCCCGAAACAGCTCCTGCGAATACCAGACTAACCAGTATGGTCAGGCAAAGCAGTACTATACATCTCACGCTGCATACCTCCTGTCAGGGCTGACAATCAGCCATTTACCGGACAACACCACCCTGCCTAACGTGAAAGCCTCTCGTGTGTCCTTCATCGTCGTTGTGATGTGACGAAGCGGGGATCGTCGCATCCTCATTTGAATGTCTTCTATGCTCCATACGTGTCGCATGTCTGTGAGTTTCAAAGCAAGTAGAGCAAGACTACACAATTAGTTGTTGGCTGCGGTGTGAGCCTGCGGTTCGGCGTTGTGGTAGTCGAATCTTCAGATTCGACCGCAATCCAATTGAGCCATGCTCGACCCACTGAGTCTGAAGACTCAAAGGGCACAAGGATAGGAATCGGACTGTGCCAAAACAAAAAGCCCCCGAGTCGGGGGCTTTGAGTAGATACTTGAACGGTGCCGACAGTCTATGCAAACGATTTCAGCGCTTCTTCGCGACTGTCGTAATGCTCGAATACCGAGATCAACCGCGTGATGGTCAGGATCGATTCGATCTTGGTAATATTGGCCAACACCAGCCGGCCGCCGGAGTTCTTGACTGTCGTCAGCGCTGATATTAGCATCCCCAACCCTACTGAGTTGACCCAGTCGACTTTGGAGAGGTCGACCACCACGTTCTTCTTGTTCTGGTTGATGTACTCGTGCAGCTTGCCGTGAAACATGGTGGTTTCTTCGCCGCCCATAATCTTGCCCGAGACATCCATAACGACTATGTCGTCCAACAGTGAGTCTTCAAACTTCATCGGGATTCCCCTTATCCTATGGCTTCACCTTTCTTGCCTATTCACGGACGCCCATTCCTCACCTCTTTCGAATGACAAACAAGGAGGGAATGCGTCTACTTATGCTTTCATTCGAAAGAAACATAGGCCTTCGCCCCTCAAAAAACAAGTGGTTTCTGGATGGGGGGAGCCGCCAGTGCAAAAGCCGAAGGACAACCAAAAACAGTTGTGATGACTGCCATGAAACACGATAATAATACGGATGGATAATCCGAGGAAAGGAGACTAGTCAGGCTTTGAACGACAAGTCTGCAAATGCTGCAATCTACGGCGCTTACTACTTGACGCTAGTGGCGTTCCTGGTGGCATCCTACTTTCCAGAGCATCGGGTTTGGGGGTTCAACTGGTGGGCGTACTATCCTTCGTGGGTTCCGTGGGGCCTGTTCGGCCTAGGGGTGATCGCACCGATCATTGTTCAAGTCATTTGGCGGTGGTTTGAATACGACTC
>DAOVOW010000291.1 GCA_030629485.1 bacterium | reverse complement strand
GTCAGAACCATCGCTACCAGCGATGCTACCTTCGACTCGGCCAAGGCGTTCGGGGAAAAGGTCGGTAAGGTAGTGGTTTCGTGCAAGGACACACCGGGCTTTGTTGTTAACCGTCTGCTGGTGCCGTACCTGCTGGATGCTATCCGGGCGCTTCAGGACGGCGTGGCAACGCCCGAGGATATCGACGCCGCTATGAAACTAGGCTGCGGCCATCCCATGGGGCCGCTGGAGTTGACCGATTTCGTCGGTCTCGACACCACCTACTATATTGCAGAGATTCTTTTTGCCGAATTCAAGCAGCATCACTACGCCGCCCCGCCGCTGTTGAAGGCGATGGTCAAGGCCGGCTACCATGGCCGCAAGTCCGGGCGCGGCTTCTATGATTACGCCAAGAAGTAGGATGGCATGATGGACTACAAGAATATCAAGTTCGAAAAAGAGGACGCCGTCGCCATCGTTACGATCAATCGCCCCAAAGCGATGAATGCCCTGAATGACGAGACTGTCGATGAGCTCCACCACGTCTTTGATGCTATCGCCGTCGACGAAGAGGTTCGTTGCGTCATCCTGACGGGTGAAGGCAAAGCGTTCGTGGCCGGCGCCGATATCGGCGAACTGGCCGAATGCGATGTACAGGCCGGTCATGAGAAGTGCAAGATCGGACATGCGCTTATGTTCAAGATGGAGGCGTTGCCGAAAGCGATAATCGCCGCCGTCAACGGTTTCGCGCTCGGCGGCGGCTGCGAGATAGCTATGGCGTGCGACATTCGCCTGGCCTCAGAAAAGGCCAGGTTCGGTCAGCCGGAATCCACGTTGGGTATCATTCCCGGCTACGGCGGCACCCAGCGGTTGGCGCGACTGGTCGGTTATGGTAAGGCCAAACAGTGGATATTCACCGGCGATATCTATCCCGTGACCGAGGCCCTTCGTGTCGGTTTGGTCGATGAGGTCTATGCCGTTGACGAATTGATGCCCAAGGCCAAAGAGATGGCGGTCAAGATTGCCTCGCGCGGACCGTTGGCCATTGCTTACGCCAAAGAGGCGGTTAATCGTGGAATTAACACTACGCTTGACGCTGGCTGTGAACACGAAGCATCGTTGTTTGCAGGCATCTGCGCTTCGAAGGACAAGAACGAAGGGACCAGGGCGTTTCTTGAAAAACGTCCGGCCAAGTTCGTAGGCAAATAGAACGATTCGCCATAAGGATCGTATTAGATACAAGCGGGAGTCAATAGGCTCCCGCTTGGCGTGAAACCGCATAACGACAGGAAGACCGAATGGACTTTGCATTATCAGAAGATCACCTGGCTGTCCAGGAAGTAGCCCGGGGCTTTGCCGAGAAGAAGCTCAAGCCGCGCGCCGAGGAGTTCGACGCCGAAGCCAAAATGGATCGCGACCTGATAAAGGAGATGGGTGATCTCGGTTTGATGGGTATCACGCTGCCCGAACAGTACGGCGGCGGCGAGATGGATGCTGTATCCTACGTTCTAACCTGCGAAGAGTTGTCGCGCGGTTGCACCTCCCACTGCGGCATCGTTATGCTGCACAATTCGCTCTATGGCTTCCCGCTGGTGGAGCACGGCACCGAAGAACAAAAGCAGAAGTACCTGCCGCCAATCTGCACGGGCGAGTATGTCGGCGTGTTTGCGCTTAGCGAGCCGGGCGCCGGATCCGACGCCGCCTCGATCACCACCACGTACACCGAGACCGACGATGGGTACCTGATCAACGGCAACAAGATTTTCGTCACCATGGGATCGATATGCAACAACGCTCTGGTGTTCGCCATCAAGGAAAAAGGCGGCGGCCCCAAGGCAATCAGCGCTTTCTTGGTTGACCGTGACACCGAGGGGTTTGAGATCGGCGCCAACGAGAAGAAGATGGGTTTCAAGGGCTCACCGACGACAGAAATCGCGTTTATGGATTGCCTGGTGCCGAAGGAGAATCTTCTCGGTGAAGAAGGTCAGGGATTCAAAATTGCCATGTCAACTCTCGACGGCGGGCGGATCAGCGTGGGCGCCATGTCACTGGGCATTGCCCAGGAGGCGTTGGATATCGCCGTGAAGTACTCGCAGGAACGCGAGCAGTTCGGTAAACCGATTGCGGCCTTTCAGGCGATTCAGTTCCATCTGGCCGACATGTCGGTGCAGCTTGAGGCGGCACGCAATCTGGTCTACAAGGCAGCCTGGTTGAAAGACGCCGGTCAGCCATACAGTATGGCGGCGGCGCAGGCCAAACTGTTCGCATCGGAGATGGCCACCAGCGTGACCCATCACGCGGTGCAGGTGCTCGGAGGCTACGGTTACTGCAGCGAGTACCATGTCGAGCGGTTGTATCGGGACGCCCGTGTCACCGAACTGTTCGAGGGCACCTCTGAGATGCAGCGCATCGTGATCGCACGACACCTCATGCCTCGGAAGGGTTAGGCGAACCGCAGGGGCTGTCACCGGCGCTTATCGGAACACACCCCTTAATCCCCTCTCGAGAGGGGACCCGGAGGCTCAGTCCCGTCGTATTGCGGCTCCGCCGTCAGTGAAGTACGCTGTTGTGTCGGGTCTTGATTCCGCTTCAGCGGGATTGTGACCTGACACACACATAGATGCAAACGACAGCGTCAGGTCACACGCCCGGCTTCGCCGTTCGCAAGACCTGACACAACGCATGAATAGAGCATCAGTAATTGAGATAGAAATCTGACAGGTTTACACCCTGTTTCGCCTCGCCTTCCTCGGGACGTGTAAACTGGCTTTCCCAATGCCACGGAATGGACTCTGGGTAGCCGTGTTCTCCCGTGTGTTCCACTAGCTTTATGTCTACGGGAGGGTTGGTTGGTTCCAACTTGTCCCCTGTTCCAGAACGCTTAAGAATGCTCGAATGATTTAAAGCCATGGAATACAGTAGAACGCCCAGCCACGTGTTGCGACCTACCGTGCGTGACTCGCGAAAGTGCTCGAACAGGGTCGAGTGCTGCCCTGATCCACTTTTGATGTACTTGGATGCTTCAAACCCAATTGTCGCCCTGAAATCAGGTTCAAATCCATCATCTACTTGCTGCGCAAACGTTAGATTGGCGTTCCGGAGAATCGTTTTGATTGTCCTCATGGTGATGAGGGATCGGGGACTTAGTAAGATCTCCAAGAATGAGCATATTTGCCCCCTGCGATTCTGGCCTGTCCACCGCACCTTCCGATTGTGGTCCTTGTATTCCCCCTCGAAGAGGTTGGGATTGAACACTGCATTCACGAATGTCGCTAACTTCACTTCCCTAAGCCTGAATTGATCAAAGTAGTCTATGCACTTGTGGTAGGCATCTTGATATTTATCGAACTCAGGGTCGCCTATTGGTGCGATCACTAGACACTTGGGTTCCTTAGGCAAGCCGTGTACAAACTCCCTCAACGTCTCAAGGAACTGGATTCCAAACTTTCCCGAGCGGTCCACATCCTCAACGACCATGATGGTATCCTTACCCTGTTCTATGATCATTTGCTCCAGAATTAGCTCCAACTCAAACACTCGTGTTGCTGATGAAGGTTCAAATAGCCTAAACACACTGTCCGCTATTCCTCCTAATCCTGATAATCCGGTGACGATCGAAGTGAGCGCCTTTCCCACAGATAGACCTTTCTTCTTCCCATCAATTTTCGATTGCACTTTCTCCTTGTCGCCGATCTGCTCGGCGTAGTCCAAGATGAGCCCTTCCCAAAGGTCCTTTCGCTCCGGGTATTTCCACGCATCAAAGTTGATCCAGGTTACTTTCTCCTTCAGTCTTTTCTCTACCTGATAGAGTACTGTACTCTTGCCACTCCCGAATGGCCCCGATACCGCCAGAATACCCGATCTCTTAATCCCTTTAATCCGGTTCACGTAGAAGTCCACAGTGGTATCCAGGCCTAGTAAGTCATCAACTCTTGCCGTCTCTTCCAGCAGAG
>DAOVOW010000362.1 GCA_030629485.1 bacterium | reverse complement strand
CGAAACGTCCCGATCTCGGTGGTCATTTGCTTCAACGCCGCCGGGGGATTATTGTTGAGTTGAGAGATGAAATCGGTCGCACTGCCTTTGGCGAAGTAGCACCATTGGTCGGTTTCAGCCGCGAGTCTCTCGACGATGCCGAGCATCAATTGACCCGCTTGCGGTTCTCGGTGACGGATGCTGCTATCCCCGACGACCTGGAAGAATTGTCCGGCGGTTTCGAGAGATGGCTTGGCGCCTACGACCTGTCGCCATCGGTGCGGTTTGGATTCGAGGCTGCGACATTGTCGTTGATAGCAGCTCGCCGAGGTGTGCAGCTGTGTCGGCTAATCTCGGATCATCCGCTGGACAAAATCACTGTCAACGCCCTGCTCACCGGGGAGCAGTCGGAGATTCTGGAACGCGCGGGACAACTCCGCAACGAGGGTTGGCGTGCCTTCAAGCTCAAGGTTGGTCGGCGTGCTGTGGATGACGACATTCGGCTGACGAGGGAGGTGCGACAACGGATAGGCCCGGATGCTATCTTGCGGTTGGACGCCAACCAGCGCTACAGCCACAGTGAGTTCGCACAGTTCGCTGAGGCCGTACGCGAGTGCGATATCGACTACATTGAAGAGCCGCTGTCGTCCTTGGCTGATTTGCAGGTTCTTCTGGAAGCATCTGAGACACCATTGCCGCTGGCGCTGGATGAGACTTTGCAGATCATGAAGCCCGAGGATTTGCATCGCTGTCATAAGATCAAAGCAATAGTGCTCAAGCCTACTATGCTCGGGCTGGAACGAGCGGCGCAGTTTGCACGTGTAGCTATCGGGTGCGGCGTGGAAACGGTGATCAGTTCATCGTTTGAATCGGGGGTTGGTCTGGTTACACTCGCACAAGTCGCTGCGGGTATCAACGCTACTGACATTCCGGTCGGCCTCGATACTTCCGGCTGGTTCGAACGCGACCTGCTTTCTTCAGCGTTGCCGATAGCCGGCGGTGTGGTCGTCATCAACAAGCTGCCAGATGTTGCCAAAGAGATCGATCACGAGATGCTGCAAGAACTCGGAGAAGTGTGACATGATCTCACCTTTGACTGCTGCCTCTGAGCGCTGGCCCGAGCGAGAGGCGCTTGTCTGCGATGAACACTCAGTTAGTTACCGCGAATTTGCCCGGCGCGTGTCGGTCACGGCGTCATACCTGAGGGACAACGGTATCGCCAAAGGAGAGCACACCGGCATCCTCGCCGACAACTGTCGCCAGTACCCGATTCTCCTGCACGCCCTGTGGCGGATCGGCGCCGTCGCTTGTCCTGTCAGTGTGCGCTTCCCGCGCGAGGCTGTCGCAGGTATGCTTGATGACATCGGCTGTGGCACGCTGGTGACTCTGGGCGGATCCTTCGGAATGGAGTGGTCATCATCGATCCGCTCTCTGGATATGGCGGAAGTCGTCTCCGCTCGACCCGACGACAGCGGCGACAGATCGGACGACCCAGTTTTCGATCTGGATTGCCCAGGGACTATTCTACTCACATCCGGCACCACTACCGAGCCGAAAGCAGTGCTGCACACTTACGCCAACCACTACTACGGCGCTCTGGGGTCAAACGAAAACATCAAAGTGTCGCCGGGTGACCGCTGGTTGTTAACGTTGCCACTGTGGCATGTCGGCGGCTTGGCTATACTGTTTCGCACTATGCTGGGTGGAGCAGCATTGGTCATTGATGACCGCGGTGACAACCTTGAAGCTGTGATTGAACGCAACCTGATCACGCACCTTTCGCTGGTCGCGACACAATTGGGACACCTTCTGGATCAAGACCTGTCCCAAGGCGTAGCAGATCGTCTGAAAGCCATTCTTGTCGGAGGTAGCTTCGTTCCCGAGCGAATGATCTCTGAGGCTCGCAATCGCGGCTGGCCGGTCTGTACTACCTATGGTCTCACCGAGATGGCCTCGCAGGTTGCGACAACGGCCGTGCGTGATTCCGTGTCGCGTTTGAGAACATCGGGGCGATTGTTGAATCATCGTGAGATGCGGCTTGCCGCTGACGGGGAGATTCTCGTTCGTGGCCGCACCCTTTTCAAGGGTTATGTACGTGGCAGCGAACTAATCAGCGGCCGGGACGAGGACGGTTGGTTTCACACTGGCGATGTCGGCAGCTTGGATGCCGATGGTTACCTCAGTGTGGTCGGACGCAAGGACAACATGTTCATCTCCGGAGGAGAGAACATCCATCCGGAAGAGATCGAGACGGCGCTGTGTTGTCTGCCGGATGTTGAAGAAGCCGTGGTTGTTCCAATCGGTGACGAGGAGTTCGGTCAGCGGCCGGTGGCATTTGTTCGTTTCATAGAGGGTGCCAAACTCACTCGTGCCGAGATCTTTGCATGTCTGGGAAGATCACTCCCGCGATTCAAACTGCCGGTACGGTTGTATAGCTGGCCCGATGTTCAGAGAGACCACACGTTCAAAATCGGCCGCGAGGCATTTCGGCGGTTAGCCGTGCGGCCCAACCTCGACGAAATCAACTGATGCTTTCCAGGCCGGTGCGAATCTTGTCGGGTAGCGCCATTTTCTCAGCCGTCTTCTTGCTCACTGCCACGTGGACCGTGCGCACCGTCGCCCCAACATTGCCCGCCGTATCCCTGATCTCGGACGTTATCTCAAACGATGACTGTCCGATCTTCGTGGCCTTGAGGCCAATAGTAATGACATCGCCCAACTGAAAGGCGCGTTCGTAATCGGCCTCGGCGTGGGCGATCAGAATGAGATAGTCGGAGTGTCGGATGACATAATCGAGGCCGCAGCCGATCGATTTCAGGAACGCCTCGTAGGCGGTGTGAGCGATGCGAAAGTAGTTGACGAAAAACACCACCCCGGCCGCGTCGGTGTCGTGCAGCTTGATGTTGGTTTTGGTTTCAAACATTGAGTGTCGTCCTTGTGAGATTCCTCTGTACAGATGCAACTTGTTGTCTATATTACGCGTCCAATGATGAAGTGTAAACAGCTAAGTTGAAACGGTGTAACATCAGGAGAGACAATGGATCGTTTACAAACGCTCAGTCGCGCCCTGTTGGTTCTTTGGGTTGTGCTGTTCGCGGTAACAGCAACCTGGTCGGCCGATGACGGCTCGATCCCGCAGCGGGTGGATATCGACGACAAGTACAAGTGGCGTGTCGAAAACATGTACGAAACGCTTGATTCCTGGGAGTCGGATTTCAATTCGTTGCAGTCCGGTCTCACCGGATTTGAGCAGTATCGCTCTCACAT
>DAOVOW010000400.1 GCA_030629485.1 bacterium | reverse complement strand
CTGGTTGAGGCCGATTGGGATACATGGTCGCTATTAGTGGCGGTAATCATGACCGTGCCGACCGTGGTCGCCGTAAAGATCGTGGCAGCAATGCCGTTGGCATCGGATACCGCTGTTTCAGGCGTGAAGTACCCCGCTGTCGAGGGCTGGACACTGAACTCGATTGTCTCGCCAACTACGGGGTCACTGCCTGCGGTCAAGGTAGCCTCGACGACGGCGGTTGAATTAAGTTCCACCGCGGCCGGGCTGGCCGTTACCGAAATGTTCACATCGGTTGCTGCTGGATCATCCAGGCGGCTTTTGGAATCACACCCGCCGAGGAACCAGAGCGATAACAGCGCCAGCAACGCCGCTACGAAATATGCTACGGAGCACTTCTTGTTGGTGAACATGACTTCTCCTGATTCTATTCGGTTTTGTTTCTGTTTATTCTGCTTTGTTATCATCGTCAGGTGGCTTCCTGTATCGGCATGCTGTGAAAAACAAACGTCAGGACCCACATCGCTGCGGGTCCGACGTCGGTGTTGTCTTGCAGGGATCGGATCAACCCCCACCCATAGCCAGATCACTATCAACGATGGTCGGCGTGACGAAAATTACCAGATCACGGCTTTCGACCTTCTTGGTCTTGTACTTGAAGAGCATACCCAGAATCGGAATGTCCTTCAAAATCGGCACACCATGTTCACTCTCGATTTCATCTTCGGTGGTCAGTCCGCCGATCACCGCCGTTTGACCGTTGGACACGATAACATGAGTCTCGGCATTGCTCGTATTGATGATGACACCGCTGGGGTCAAACTCAAACGTTGACCGCTCCGGCTTGAGATACATCAGAATCCGGTTCTCCGCCGTAATGTGTGGCGTGACCGTCAAGATCGTGCCGACCTCCTCAAACTGAATGACCACGTTGCCGGATTCGTCGAACTGTTTGATCGGCACCTTTGCACCCATTTGAATCCTGGCCTCGTGATTGTCAATCGTGGTGATCTCCGGATGAGCGATAATCTTGCCCTTGCCGTTGCTGACTATGGCGTCGACGAAGGCTGTAACGTCCCAGCCATGCTGCAGGGCGGTCACCTGATAGTGGAAGGCCGGCCTGGAAACATCGGCGGCGTTGACATCACCGGACTGACGAATCTCCCGCCCGCTCTCGGTGATATAGGTACCATTGATGTTCCAGTCGAAACCGAGTTCGGAGAAGTCGTCGGTGTAAATCTCCAACAGTTGGGCCGAGATTTTGATCTGGTACGGCGGTTTGTCAAGCTCGGCAATGTACTCGAGCAGCTTCGGCATGTTCGCCGGCACTTCCTGGATGATGATCGAGTTGGAGCGGGAGTCGGCATCGACTCTGCCGCGTTCGGTCAGGAGTGACTTGACGGCGGTGACGATATCACCGGAAACTGAGTTGGAGATCCTGACGATTTTCGTTTCGAGATCGACCAGCTTGCGTTGCTCCACGCGATGTTTTTCCTGTTCGGTCAGTTCCTCGCGGTGCGCTTTGGCGCCAAGAATACGGATGTAGCCGTCATCCTCATCGACCACGGACAGATTATAGGTGCGGCCGATAATATCCATCGCCTGCCGCCACTGAACGTCGCGCAGCTTGATGGTGACGGTTCCCTCGACGCCCGGAGCGATCACGACATTGACGCCGCCGTAGTCGGCCAGGAAGGTCAGTACCGAACGAATATCGGCCGACTGGAACTGGAGGTTCTCGATCGGCTTGCCGGTATCCGGCGTTTCGGCTGTTATGCCCGCCGCCGCAAGGAGCCCGAGCACCAAGCCGATTATGAGACGATGTTTCAGATCTGTTTTCCAAGCCATGGAATATTACCTGCCTTTCTTAATCCTCTATGTGAAGAGCCATTGTACGACTCCACCCGTATTCGAATATCTGAAAATAGACACGATCGGACTCGATCCTCAGGACATAGCCTTTCTTGACGCGGTCACCCCCCTGGAGGATGTAGCCATAGCCGTTGGCATCCTCAAGCAGGGCGCGGTTCTTGCCGCCATCGGATTCGATGATACCGACCAGCCTGAGACCTTCGACATTCGGCACTTTCTGTTCCACCGGCTCATTGGAAACTCTGGCTTCGTTGATGAGAGTCTCAAACGGATCTCGGTAGCCACGCGCCTTGTACTTGATAATCAGACGCTTCGGGAACTCCGCAACCATGGTTCCTTTGATCTTCCGCGATTGAACAGGTGTCCGTCGGAACCGGGAGGTTGACTTCTTTGACTTGTCGGAAGCGGCCGCCAGCTTGGCGCCGTCGTCCGATTTCTTAGTCGACTTCTTGGACCCAGCGTCCTGAACAATTGTCTTTTCCGGCACATCCGGTGGCTTAACCTTGCCCTCTGTCTTATCCCTGGCCCGGTCTACTTTGGCCACTGGCCCGGAAGTTTTCTGAGCAGGCTCATCAGCCATCTTAGGTTTAGGGGTCTTCCTGGGTTCAGCCTTGGGTGTGGGCACGGTCTGCTTTGGCGCTGGAGCCTTCGTCTGGACAGAGGCAACAACAGGACCGGCCTTGGATTGGTCGGCAGGTTTCACCGCCGGCTTATCGGTCTTTATCGGTTGCTCGGTCGGTGATTCCTTTGGAGTCACCGGCTTGACCTGATCGGCCGCAGAAGCAACCGTCACCGGAGTAGGCGCCGACTTCTTGGGCGCCGGTTTTTCGTAGAGATCGGCCCACTTGTCTTTATCGGTGAAGCTGGCCTTGGGCGTCACCGGTTTGACGGCCTGCGGCTCCGGTTTATCAGTCGCAGGTGGCGTATCCGTTGACCCCAGGGCGGCCAGACGGTCCTTGTCGATCGCAGCGTTTAGTTCCGCTGTCGTTTCGCTGTGGGACGATGGTATCGCGGTCGG